>JAMCVO010000356.1 GCA_023475715.1 Actinomycetota bacterium | reverse complement strand
TACATAAACTTTATTAACTCCTTTACTTCAGGTTCAGAAAACTGTTTTTTAATTGAAAGTATTTTTGAAATCCGTTCAGAAATCCTATGGCTTAAAAAATAATTAGAATCATCTATTAGAAAAACAGATTCCATGGCAATAAAATAATCAATAATTCTTTCCAGTGTAAAAAATGAATTAAAATTGATTCCCCTATTTACCCCTGTCATAAAATAATTAATAAATATTTTAAAAAAATCATTATCAAAAACATTAGTATCAAAAATTTTCTTTTTAAAACTTTCAAAATCTTTAATTTCATTTTTATGAAAACTATATTTCATATCACTCTGAGCATTTTGCACATATATATTCGTGAAATTCTCATCTTCATCAATATCGTGAATTAAATTATCTAAAAACAATATATCTCCAGATTTATATAATCTAAAGATAAAAAGTAGTTTTAAAATATAATTGATACCATTATCAAAATATGTAATATCATCATCTTCAATTTGATAATTTTTAAACTCTCTTTGTAAAATGAATCTTGGAACAATTTTACAACCTATTTTATTTCGCCATTCTACCGCGTCTTTTCCCTGCCTTATTTTAATGATAATAAAATCTTCAAATTCTAACTTATCAGCATCGGTTTCAAAGTTAGAGACAACAGTGTAAAACATATAATTTTTAACTAAATGCATATTTATTTGACTTTCAGATTTATGATTTAAAATAAAGGTTCAAATTTTTTCCAGTAAATTCCATTTATCTTTATATCCAGTTAATTGAATTGCAGATATGTCAGTATGAAATGATTTATAATTTTTAGGTCTTCTGCCATTATGCTTATCTAAATATTTGCTGTAACCTTTAAAAATAATATCCTGTAAATCTTTAATTTTAATAATATAGAAATCGTCTTTTCCTTGACCATTAATCTTAACAAAAACATAAATAATATTTTGATTTATTTGCTTTTTGCCTTTTATAATCTGTCTTGGATCGCTTTCTTCTGTAATTATAATATCAAGATAATCTCCTGCATTAAGCTGCCAAGTACCCTGCTTTATTGTTTTAACTTGTACTGATATTTTTTCATCATTACTATTTACAGCAAGTATATCAAATTCAGGAACGTTGCCTGTAAATGTTGTTGTAATAAATCCCCTTCTGCATAGTTCTGCAGAAACCAAGTATTCCCCTACTTGTTTTGTTAATTGATTTTCCCTGCCTGTTGTCATGATTAAGATTCTAACATAAAAATAGTTAAACTTTTATCGATTCCAGCGCTTTAACCTTTTCCTCATCTGATATATTACAGTAAATTTCCGTTGTTCTTATATCCCTGTGTCCGGCAAGTTTCTGAATAGTGGCAAGGTCGACGTGATTCTTCCTGAGTTCGTTAATAAAAAACCTGCGGAGACTATGAATTTTAAAATCTTTTTGAAGCCCGGCTCTAGCTTTAATTTTGTGAAATACATTCATTAGTGTTTGTTTGCATAATCTATTCCCCTGACTACCCCTGAATAATGGTCCTGATTTATATTTAAAATGATTAAGGTAAGTAATAAGTAGCTGTCTTAAATTATCATCCATATTAATAACCTTTACATCTTTATTTTTAGTCTTGCGAATAATTACTCTGCCTGTATTAAAGTCAATGTCCTCGACATTTAAATTTAAAAGTTCGTTTCTACGAGAACCTGTTTTTACATATAGTTTAAATAGAGTTTCGTATTTCTTTATTTCATCTTCCTCAAGAAATACAAATTTTATTGAATCTATAAATTGTTTAACTTGCGTGGACATCGGACAGAAGCTACTACTTTTAATCTTAGGTGGCACCTTGATCATGGAAGAAATGTCTATTTCTATGTATTTTTGTGTGAATAAATAAAATAAAAACCTCTTTAGGAGCCCGTAGTTCCTTCGCTTTGTTGCACCTCCCCACACCTTTGAATGCAAATATGCCGTTAATACATCACAAGTTAACACCCCTCTAACATAGTGTAAAAGGTCTTGAAGGAGTTTTGTATAGATATATATTGTTGAAGGTGCGCTGTTTAATTGACACTCGTTTATAAAATTATTAATAAGGGTATTGGGATTAATATCCCGGATATCGTACGTTGGAGTACCATTTCGAAGCTTTAATCCATAAGTATAAACTTCAGCAAGGTTAACTTCATCTAAATCAGGAAGAAGATAATCTATAATTAAATTTTTTAAAATTGTTATTTTATCAGTATTCATTTTGGATATTTTCGATATTTTGGAAAAAATCTATTATTATTTATATTTTTATAATTACTATTACTCTTAATTACCTTATATTTTTATTTTTTTTATTTTAATTAATTAAAAATAGCCAAAATAGCCAAAATATCGAAAATGTTATCAGTTCCATTTAAAGCCAGGCCAGCAAGGTCTGCTGGTCTCTAAACCATCATTAACTATCCTTTTTTGTTTTCTCTCATAACCAATTGATTCCATAGTATCAATTAACATCTTCTCACTCCAGAATGCTACCTTTAATTCCCTTAAATACTCTGTAAATGCTTCATAGAACTCAACTGTAAAAATATATGATTCTGGATCAAGCATTACATTTTGTTTTAAAAATTCATTTAAAATCTGAGTATTTTTATCATACAGCTCTTTTACTTCTTCTTGGTCTTGCGTAATGCTAAATACAAATTGCTTTTTATATAATTCTTTTAATGTTTCCAAGCAAACATGTGCAAAACCTTCAAGCTCGGCTTTAGAAATTTTTTCTAAAATATCTGTATCAGCTTTTTTAGCAGATGAACCCTCTTTCTTCTCTTCTTCAAACTCTGCAATGAAATTTATTATTTTTGCTCTCCTACTAAACCCGACCGTTTTGTCAGTAGTTGTAAGCTTTGCATTAGCTACAACTACAATTTTGGCATAATTTTCAAACTGGAAATCATCCTTAAATTTTTTTTCAGCCCTTATTAGATCCCTTCCGGTCAGTTGTTTTAACATCGATGTATTTCTTAATAAGAAATTATCCAATTCGAAAGAAATGCTGAGCAGCTTCTTAAATAGCGCTTGAGCCGAAAACCTGTCAGATGAAATATTCTTTAAATTAACTGATGTTACATTTTCCCTGCCAAGAAGCATTTCAAGTAAATTAATATATGTTGATTTACCGTTTCTGCCATCACCTGCTAAAAGGAAGAATTTAGCATTTGGATATTTCCTATATAAACAGTATGCAGCAAGCTCGTATAGATCAATCTTTCTACTATGCCCAACAAACTCCTCAAACATTGAATCAATTAAAGGACAAGATTTATTTTCTGTATCTGTATTCACAGAAATTTTTTTCATAAAGAAGAATTTAGGATCAAAATCCAAAAATCTATCATTTTTTAAATCATAAATCTTATTATTAAATGCAATAAGGTGGGCAGGAGGTTCGTCAAAGTATTTTCCTTCATATAAATACTGTTTAATATCAGCAATTATTTCATTTACATAATTATTTTTTATATGATTTCTTATCAGGTAGTCTTTTCTGATGACTGACTTTAAGTAATCTTCCCCATTATCCTTCCAGATTCCCTCTTTTCTATCGTAAAACCATAGTCTTCCAGCCATATCAGATTTTATTTCAAACTTTTCAATAATTAGTTCAGTGTATTGGCGTGGATTAAATGTTTTACTGATAGTTTTAGTAAATTTATATTCTCTTTTTGAAGTTTTACAATCATTATCATCATCATTTAAAATACTACCAACGACTTGGCTAAAATCAGGAGCAGATTCTGCTAATTTTTTTAATTCTTCAGCGCTACCTCCCCTTTCAATCCAATCGGAGACATCTTCTGATTCTTTAAGTCCGGGCAGTTTAAGCCATTTAACAACACTTGTAACTTTACTAACTCTTTTTGCAATATTGGAACTAAATATTCTTCCTTGGTCATCATTATCGGGAGGAAATATCACTTTTCTATTTATAAAGTATTTATTATATTCATCCGGCCAGTCAAGAGTGGGGTGAAAAGTGGTTGCAATAAATCCAAGCTTTCTAACGTTTTCAACGTCCTTTTCCCCTTCAACAAAAAATACTGGTTCATTTATATTAGAGCTTATAAGCTCTGGAAGCCTGTAAAGAATTTTATTAATTTTTGTCGCTCCACTTACCCATTTCCCATCTTCAT
>JAMCVO010000012.1 GCA_023475715.1 Actinomycetota bacterium | reverse complement strand
ATCCCATACAAATTTAAGTACATCGTCTATGAATTTGCCCAGGTTTTTGCCAATCTTGATTTTTTCGAATTTGGATGAACCGATAATATTAAAAATAAGCTGCCATGACTTGGAAATATTGATAAGCTTATAATTTTTCCCCAGAGATAATTTGAGGCTATTTTCACTAATGATACTGTTACCAAAAGAATTAAATGTGAAGATATCAATATTTTCAAAATCTATCTTCTTCTTCAGATTATCTTTTATACGCTGCCTCATATTTTCCGCAGCATTTCTTGTAAAGGTAATTGCCAACACCTCATCCGGCCTGCATAAGCCTTCCCGCAATGTTTCAATTATGCTTTTTGTCAGAACAAAAGTCTTGCCGGAACCGGCACAGGCTATAACACGTTTAATACCTGATTTACTTTTTAATATTTCAAGCTGCTGTTCCGTTATTTTTGTCTTATCCTGCATTGTATCTTGGACATATTACTTTATATTTACACTCTGAGCAAAGAAAATTGCTTTCCGGCTCAGCATCAAATTGCTCATTTTTTATATCATTTATGAGATTTTTAACAAATTCCTTAAAATCACCCTTCAGACAATAACCTTCAGGTATTGTTACGACAGAATTCTGGACTTCTCCCAGAAAAATATATTTTAATATACTTTTTTTACCTTTTAAAAATATTAAATCATCGCTCGACTTCATGGCGAGATTATAAAGTTTAAGCTGAATTTCTTTTTCAAAATCCACCAGTGCCGCTCTTTTTGAACCGGATTTGAAATCAATAAGTTCAACTGTGTCATTATCAATAAAATTAATCTGATCTATTCTGCCTTTTATAGTGTCATCTCCAATTTTAAAAGCGAATTCTTTTTCCATGACGGATCTGTCAGGAAATGCAGGCAGATAATTATCGAAGTATGATTTAAATTCTTCTCTAGCTTTGCTTTCCAATTCGTTTTTTATGTGGGCGAGCTCGAAAACATTTTCATCAAAAACATTTGAAATTATATTTTCCAGTCTGCTCCAGGATAATTTTGCACTCTTATCGCCAAAAAAAAGTTTAAGAATCCTGTGGTAGATGCTCCCTATCAGAATACTGAGATTTCCTTCTTCAGCCATTCTGATAAAATATCTGATTTTGTACTTGAAAGGACATTCCATGAATGAATTCAGGGAACTATAAGAATAAATAGGAGGAAACATGAGAAAAGGATTATTGATGTTTTTAGTTTCATACCTTGGATTCCACCAGCTTTCATAGGGATAAGAATATTTAAGATAATAAAGCTCTTTTAAATAATCTATAATATTTATTTTTAAACCTTTTAAAAGCTTATAAGTTGAAGTTGTTACTCTTTTTCTTTCAAGCCAGTTTTTCTTAAGTTCTGACCTAAGCGCTGGTTTTTTACGAGAGGCATTCTTTTTTGATTTACTTATCTTTTTAAGAACCGATACAGACCGGCTTATTTCTTCATAAAATATAGATTGCCCTTCCATCTTATTTGCGGTAACAAATAAATATTTCTTTGCCCTTGTCAGTCCGGTATAAAAAAGCTTCCTTTCCCCCTGCATATGGATATCCTTAAGCTCTTTTAACGAAAGCGAAGCTTCTCCTGACATATAGTTAAAAATCTGCATATCATAAAGTTGGCTGCTTCCAAAAACTGAAGGTAAATAATTTTTATTAGCAAAAGGCAAAAATACTGCTTCAAATTCCAATCCTTTCACCTGGTGAAAGCTTAAAATATTTACTGAACCTTCAAACATAAATTCTTTGGTACTTTCTTCAATTTCCTCGATAAAATTATTTTCCATTATTCCTTCAAGAAATTTTAAATAATCTTTTATACTGTTTTTCCCGGTATTTTTTCCTGTAAATTCCTTTATGCTCTCAAGATAGTCTCCCAGGACGCTTACTGAACCTTCCTTTCCTATAGCGGCTTTATTTTTACCGTTCCCAAACATCAACTTCGTCAGTCCTGCTCTTTTATCAGTTACAAAATTCATTACGAAATCATAACAATTAAGGTCAGACAGACCTAAAAACTCAGATATAAATTTAAAAATATCTGTCAGCTTTTTTATATTTAAATTTTTATCAGCTCTTTTTTTATCTTTTTTATATTTAGATGTCGAAACCATAAAATTCCAAATACTGCCTGGATCTCCAATCAGTTTTTTAACAAAAATAGGGTTTAGCCCTGTAAAACCGGATATCAGAAAATTTTCTATTAATTTATTTGGAATTGATTTATCTTCATCCGGAAATAGGCTAAAAAACTTCAATGTATCGATCAGTTTTAAAAAATTTATTACATATTGAACATAAATATTATCAAGCAAAGTTCTGGAATTTCTTCTTGTGAAACTGATTTTGTTCTGTGTCAGGATATTTTCAAGTAATTTGGTTTTATAGCCAGTGCCTTTGACAACTATGCAAATTTCTTCAAATTTGATTTTTTTATAAACTTGCAGGTATTTGATTTTTTCACATATAAAATTAACTTCATCAAGTGTCGTTTTCAATTCTTTGACAATTAAATCTTCTTCAGATTCATCAGCTGTATTATCCGCTGTATTTTTTGGAGTTTTACACTTTTTTTCTATCCTTTCTTTGTTGGCTCTGATAAATTTATTACAGACATCATTTATGGCACTGCTGCTTCTATAGTTTGTTTTTAACATCAGGATATTTACAGATTTTTTATTATTTTTTGAAATTACATCATAAATTCTGTTAAAGTTATTTATAGCGGAACCTCTGAAAGAATAAATTGATTCATCATCATTGCCAAAGAAAATACAATTCTTATCAGACAAATTTCTGACAATTTCAAGCTGAGCCTTATTGGTTTCCTGGAGTTCATCAATAAGGATAAATTCATATTTTTTTTTAAAAATTTGTCTTATGTCTTCATTATTTTTTAAAATATTTACAGTATCCTTAAGGAGCCTGCCATAGTTGTATAAATTTCTATCTATCAGCTCTTTTTCGTAACGTATGTATATGCCGGTAATTTCAGACAGCTGGGTATCAAAAAAAGGAGAAAATTTATTTGAAAGTTCCCTGGGTGAAATTAGATTTTCCTGCGCCCTTAGAATAAAATCGAAAACTTCCTGCATGTAGCTGTTGGCAACAAAAGAATTGCTGCTTAAATACCTGCTGGTCAATGGATAATTTTCTTTTTCCAGGCATGAAATAACTTCAGTTAAAAGCTGCCACTGCTCCGGCGCATTCATAACACTGATCTGGCCTGGTTTTAAATCAAGCAATAAATTCGCTCTTTCTAAAAAGTTGGTGCAGAATGAGAAAAATGTGGTAACAGGTATTTCAAAAATACTTCTGCCAATGGACTGGCTGGTTTTATCTCTTAGAATCTTTGACCATCTTCTGTTAAAGCTCAGGACCAGTATTTTTCTGGCATCAATTTTCTTATAATCTACCAGAAATTTTATGGTTTCGACCAATATGTTTGTTTTTCCTGTTCCGGGGGATCCAATGATTAAAAAATATCCATTCTTGCCATTGATAAATTTTTTCAGCTTGTTATTCAGCATTGACTTCAGGATTGATATCCGTATATTTTTTATTTAAATTAACGCCAGCAAATCTTATGGAGCGGGCTACGGGAATCGGACCCGCCTCTTGAGCTTGGGAAGCTCATATACTACCAATGTACTAAGCCCGCTTACTAAAAACTCTAGAAATAATTTGTTATCAGGAAGGCACATTTGAGGCTGGGTCCGAATTCTTGTCAGTTTCCTTGAAAGTTTCGCTCTTCTGTACCGCATAATTGCTGCCGTAAGAATTATTCCCCGTTTTTTCTTCCTTCAAGTCATCAATAACCAAATTTGTAATGGTCAAATTTGTATCGATTACCTTAATATTTAACTTATTAAGTGATACATCCCGCGCTACATTAATAATCTCTGTCATCTTTTCAGGTATATTCAAATTCTGGCTTAATTCAACCATCAGATTTATTATAATCCCGGATTGCTTGGATATAATATTGATTCTCACATTTTGCAGCCCTTTTACCTTCATCACTGAATCTTTTATCTGCTGTGAAATGGTAGCCAGGGTAATCATTGCCTTGCCTGATTCAACATTATATATTTTTGCTATTTTTGTTCTTCTCCTATAAAACTCCAGCAGCAGTAAAAATATATAATGTTGAATCAGGCAAGGCA
>JAMCVO010000776.1 GCA_023475715.1 Actinomycetota bacterium | reverse complement strand
ACTGAGGAAGACTGATTTTATAAATTATTCATATTTTCAATAACCTCTTTATATTTCTCATGAATAAGCTTTCTATCAAAATCTGAAAACTCATCAAGCATCTTTTCTTTTTCTTTACCGGAAAAATAATCCATACATGGTAAAAAGAACTCTTTTTCTTCTTTTTTTATGTGGCTGGGATAAAAACTAATAAAATCTTTTATATATTCATAAATCTCAAAGATATAAATCTGGTTTGCTGCATCCCCTGTATCTATAAAATAATTATTCCTTGCATATATAAGTTTTGTAGTTATACTTCTGACATGTTTGTGCTCAAGAATCAATTCCTTAAGAATTTTGGCATGCTCAGGTAAAAGTTTCTTATTTTTTAAATCTCTGAAAAGTATATCTTCTTCTTTTCCATAATGACATCCGTACATATATGTTTTGATAAAATCAATACAATTATCAATAAAATCAATACTTGCAAGCTTATCTTCTTTAATTTTATCACCTTCTTTTTCCATTAAAGCTATCAATCTTTCAACTAATCTATGCTCTGTCATTAAAGGTTCTATCGGAAGCACTATAACTCCCCCTAATATTATGATTAATATTACTTACAAATTATACACTATGCTTCAAATTTACTATATTTTAGCAGAATATTTTCCCTAAAATCAGGTGTTCATAGCATGTATCATACCAAATACTATATGTCCCCCAACAGATATTGCCAGAATCAACCAGTAAAATAAATGATATCTGTAAAACTTTTTGTATATGCTGTTATTAAGAATATTTCCGGATCTAAAAAAATTAAACATGCCAGCCATAGTCCTGCATGAAAAAAATACAGCTAAAACCAGAACAAAATTAATTATGGAAGAATAAAATACTGCCTGATGTGAGATGATAAAAGGTTCTCCATTTATTGGCAAACGGACATGAGTAATAGTTACCATCAGATGCGTTATCAGCAGGTATAAAAAAACTATCCAGTATATGACGTGATATCTGTAGTATTTCTTATAAATTCTGTTCAATACTTGATTTTTTGTATTAAGGAGGTTGAAGAAGCTCGCAAAACTTCGGCATGTAGTAAATATAGCCATACCGGATATAAAAACACTTATTCCGAGCAGCAGGACTAACCAGTGTATATAAATATCCTGAATTGATCCTTTAAATAGATTCATATATTTTTTTATTACTCTGTTATTAATTTCAGTTAATAATTCTATTTCTGATAATTTCAGGAATAACTGTGCAGCCCATTAAAAATATAATTTCCAAAAAAAGTAAAAATAACTGCAGCAAAACCAATTATCAGAAATAAAGCAGTTTTTTTCCCACGCCAATGCATGATAATCCTCGAATGCAGATAACCTGCGTAAATAAGCCATGTTACAAGGCTGGCAGTCTCTTTCGGATCCCAGCTCCAGTACCTTCCCCAGGATATGTCGGCCCATAATGCTCCAAGGATTATAACTATTGTCATTGACAAAAATCCTATTATTGCGGTAGTATAACTGATTTTCTCCAAAGATTCTGCTGCCGGCAGCCAGAGAAGATTTTTCCTTTCCTGGAACACATAGAAAACTGCAGCAATAAAACCTATTGTAAAAGCTCCATAAGCTGCTACAGCCGAAACAACATGTGCCGTCAGTAAAAAACTTTGCTGCAAAGCAGGAACAAGATGAGCAGCTTTTGATGGTAAAGATTTAGAAAACAGAAGCAGGCAGGATGCAATAATGGTCCCTGCGGCATTGATGGCAGCACTTCGATATTTAAAGGAAAATATTACTGTCATCACCAGAATACCCCAGGAAAAAGCAACTGCAAACTCATACATATTGGAGAATGGACCATGTCCAGTAATGATACCGCGATCTATTATGGAAATTATAATAAAGATGCCGCTTAATATCGTGATGCCAGACAATACTGATTCCGCAGTATTTTTTTGTATTAGTTTTAATGTTTTTCTTATACTGCTTTTTTTGAGTTTTAAAAATAATAGTCTTGAAAAAATTATCTGTCCTATCGAAAAAATAAAAGATGCTATGGCAATGATTAAACCAATATTTAAACTTATACCTTCCAGTTTCACTTTTTTATCTCCTCCCTGAAACCCAATATGGTCTTTATCTCAGCAATAAGTTTTAGAAATTCAGTTTCAGCATTAAATTTTTTAGAAGAATTTAATTTTACCAGCATCTGCGTCGTAATCGACGAAACAGAGCAGACAGCTATCCAGATCTGTTGCCGTGGAAAAAAGAAAACCATGCATAAGCCTGATATGAACAAAAAAGATGCAATCCATATTAAAGATATACCGGGTTCCCTGGAGACCTGCAAACCGGAATATTTTTTATGTTCCATAAAAGTAATATTCAGCCCTGCAATTTTTTGTGAAATTCCAAGCTGCAGCGTCGTCCAGGCAACAGGTATATCAGTATTTTCATATATCTCTATCCCTATCTCATCCTTGCCAATTAAAGTATCGGTTCCATTAACAGCGCTTCCGATTATTACTACGGAATAGTCAGTCCCTTTTAATTTAAAACTTCCTTCAGGTCTTTGTAAAGGACGGCTTATCCTTACCGACGGCAGAGCTACATTATTATCAAAAAGCACCAAACCTTCCGAATCCATGACAAGCATCTTAACCGCCGGACCAAAGAACATCTGATGAAACCGGATACCCTTGTAAATCAGCGGGTGGTTAACTTTTATAGTCCCCCGCTTCACCTCTTTCCCGTTTTCAAACACAGCTACTTCACTGCGGTAATCTTTGGGAGTCCCGTCAGTCCAGTATTCATCAGTAAAAGATTTCAACCCCAAAGATATTCCGGTATTATGACCTATATTCTTTATATTATCTTCTGCAATTATAAATGATGCATCTCTGAATCCTATACTGCTTCCTAAAATAAATCCAATTACAAAAAGAAATAAGCTTAAATGAAC
This sequence comes from Actinomycetota bacterium, assembly GCA_023475715.1. The sequence goes on along the minus strand of JAMCVO010000776.1, from coordinate 1,240 downwards.
CGCATAAGTACCAATTAATGAAAATCTATTCTTGTCAGCAGCAAGATAGAATAAATCGCCATACATGTCCTGTTTTATTTTGTAACGATATCTTTTAAAAATTGCAATTAAAGAAGGACCAATTGACTCAGCCTTAGATGATGACCTGATTAATTCAGCGTTATAATCTCCATTTAAATAGAAGCTTCTATCCCTTATCGTATTAGCAACAGATAGTCTTGATCTTATCTTTGGTATCCTCATGATAGTACATACAATAATATTCAACATCAGCAATACACCTGCAGCAATGAATAAAAAAGAATGAAAAACATTAAAAAACCCAAGAGCTTTTAAGATCAAAGTCCAAAAACCAAACCTGTAATATGCTACATTTTCCAGCCACCATGAATAACCTGACGGATTAGTGACAAACTCTTCCGGAACTTGCGGTATAATTGTTCCCAAAAAACCGAGCAAGGAAAGGATCAGAATGAGGAAAACAGCGAGTTTTATGGATTTAAACAATCTCATTAAACTGACAATAAATGAATAAACCGGTTTTGAAGATACATCAGAAGAATCTTTTTGTAATTTTGCCATTATCGAATCTCATGCTCATTGTCAACTTTTTACTATAACAGCTAAAAACATGTCCGGTTCTTAATTTTCCATGACAAATACTAAGGCTTTACTTCCACATCAACCTTTGCAATAACTGGTATTTTAAGTGGAGTATCATCATTGTTTACCAATTGTACAGAAAATGAATGCCGGCCTTCCGTAACTGTTTTCCATATATGCATAGTATCAGCAGAAACTATGGCCGTCTCTGTTACGGCAGGCTTTCCCTGTTCGATAGGTGGGTCTTCATCAATATAATAGATAAGATGACCTTCACCATCCCTGTTTACAGATCCCATATCTTTTTTGCTTATAACAAAGTTCGAGACCTTTAGTGAAATTATGATAATGCCGGGAGGCAGGTTAGTGCCGTCCTGCGGAGTGCTAATAATTAGAGCCGGATTACCATCAGGTGCTTTAACAGTAATTTTTTCACTATCAACTGCCGGAACAGGCAATGGATTATTGTTATTATTGACCAGTTGAACAGAAAAAGTATGAATACCCGGTGTTATGTTCTGCAGGTAATATCGATGTCATTGCAGAAGTGTCAAATTTTACTTTGGCAGATAAAGAAGGAGACAGCAATAAACTTGGAGAAGGACATATAATTTATTATCTTGATGTACCTGTCCCT
>JAMCVO010000450.1 GCA_023475715.1 Actinomycetota bacterium | reverse complement strand
TCTGTTTTGAATATAGAAGAAATAAGCTCAAGAATGTTTAGATTTGGCAAGAGCCTTTTAGTTGATAATCATGTTTTGCCTATTGATGAAATTTTAAATAAAATAGACTTGGTGAATATTAATGATATTTATGAAATTTCTAATAAATACTTTAACCCGGATAGGAAGAATATAGCAATTTTAGGAGAAGTTGATAAAAGAAATTTTGAGGAGATTAAATGAAAAAAATTGCTTTGTTTGGCATTTGCGGAAAAATGGGCAGGTCAATGCTTTCCGAATTGATACTTGAAGAAGATATCAGGATTGTAGCGGGATTTGACAGGATAAATATAGGTACAGATATCGGGGTGTTAACAGGCAGAGAAATTTCCGGAATCAAAGTAACTAACAATTATGAAGATATAAAACTTGCAAAACCTGACCTGATCATTGATTTTACAGGCCCTGAAGCGGTATATAAAAACATTGTATGGGCAATCGATAGTAAAATTGACATTATAGTGGGTGCTACCGGTCTGATCAAAGAAGAAATTGGGAGTGTAAGGGAAAAAGTTAAAAAATCAAAAAGCAAGGTGTTTATCGTACCTAATTTTTCAATCGGAGCTGTGTTAATGGTAATGCTTTCTTCTCTTGCCGCATCTTATTTTGAGAATTGTGAAATTATTGAGATGCATCATGATAAAAAGAAAGATGCTCCTTCGGGGACGGCGATAGCGACCTCAATGGCAATAAGTGAAAAAAAGAAGTTTAACACCAGTAAATTTTTACATGATGAAAAAGAAACTATTGAAGGCAGCAGAGGTGCGTTTTCTGATGGAATTCATATTCACAGTGTGAGGCTTCCGGGTCTTCTTGCTCATCAAAGTGTAATTTTTGGCTCAAGAGGACAGACTCTGACCATTAAACATGACAGCATTGACAGGTCTTCATTCTATCCTGGTTTGATTTTGGCTGTGAGAAGCATAGATAAGCTTCCGGAATTTTCATATGGACTTGAGTCACTTATTAAAATTTAAAATTTTATTTTATGGAGGATAAAAATGGATTTAGGCGAAGTCATAACTGCGATGGTTACTCCATTTGGTAAAGATTTTAAAATAAACTGGCAGTCAACAGATAAATTGATGGAGTATCTTGTTGAAAATGGCACCGACAGCCTGCTGCTTGCAGGCACTACAGGAGAGTCGCCAACTTTGACAGATGAAGAGAAAGTTGAACTTTTTAAATTTGGCAGGAAAAAATTTCAGAATAAAATCAAAATTATTGCAGGAACAGGTTCAAACGATACTTATCACACAATTGAATTATCAAAAAAAGCCATGGAGTCAGGTGCAGATGCTTTACTTATCGTAACTCCATATTACAACAAGCCAACACAGTCAGGTTTAATAAAGCATTTTGAGGCGATATCAAATGCTGTTGATATGCCCATTATTGTATACAATGTTCCTTCAAGAACCTGCTGTAATATCAGCTCAAAAACATGCCAGGAAATTTCCAAAATAAAGAATATTGTTGGTGTAAAAGAGGCAAGCGGAGATTTGAAACAGATTGCGGAAATAATCAGGGATGCCGGTGCCGGTTTTAAGGTTTACAGTGGAAATGACGGCGATACTTTTCCAATTGTTTCTCTTGGAGGATGGGGAGTTATAAGTGTAGCATCACATATTATCGGAAAAGAAATTAAAGAAATGATTGACCTGATAAAAAATGGAGACATCGCAGAGGCTTCATATCTGCATAAGAAGTATCTTGATATATTTTATGGAATTTTCATGACAACAAGTCCTATTCCTATTAAAAAGGCTTTAAATCTTAAAGGCATGAATGTGGGTCCTTTAAGACCGCCGTTATATGATATGGAATTTAAAGAAGAAGAAACTTTCAGCAGATTGCTTTCCGGATATAATATAATATAAAATACAATTTAGAATATAGATTTTATTAATAGTAAATTTAATTTTTAAGCAAGCAGATAACAATATTTGAAATATTTTTTGAGATTTAAATCATGTCTAAAAAATCGAGTATAAAACTAATACCTCTCGGCGGATTAAACGAAATAGGTAAAAATATGATGGTATTGGAAAAGGATGAGGACATGATTATCATCGACTGCGGGGTAATGTTTCCTGACGACGAATTTCCTGGTGTAGACTATGTAATTCCTGATTTTTCTTATGTAAAAAATAATTCAAATAAACTTCGCGCAATAATAATAACTCATGGTCATGAAGACCATATCGGAGGTATTCCGTTTCTTTTCAGGGAAATAATGGCTCCTGTTTATGCCACCAAACTAACAAAAGGTTTAATCGAACTTAAGTTAAACGATAATCAGATTTTTGATGGTGTCAAATTAATAGAAATTAATGAAGATGACGTGTTAAATATCGGGCCCTTCACTATTGAATTTTTCAGAGTGTGCCACAGCATACCTGATTCGCTGGGTATAGTTATAAAAACGGATGTAGGAACAATACTTCACAGCGGGGATTTTAAATTTGACCAAAGTCCTCTGGACGGGAAGTTAATGGAATATTCAAAAATAGGCACTTATGGCAGGGAAGGAATTCTGGCACTTCTTTGCGACAGCACCAATTCGGAAGAAGAAGGTTATACCCTTTCAGAGAAAGAAGTAGGCAAGGTTTTGCTGGAGAAGTTTTCAGAAGCAGAAGGCAGAATTATAGTTACTACATTTTCCTCGCATATCCATAGAATACAACAGATAATGGATATGTCTGAGAAATTTGAGAAGAAACTGGCTATTTCGGGTAAATCTTTATTAAAAACCATTAAACTTGCAGGAGAACTTGGCTACTTAAAGATTCCTGATCAGCTGATAATACCAATCAATCAGATAGATGAATATAATTTAAAGAAAATCACCATACTTGCAACAGGGACGCAGGGGGAACCTCTTTCTGCCTTATATAAGATGGCTGTCAATGAACATAAGAGGATTCAAATCATGAAAAGTGATACGGTAATTATTTCAGCCTCACCTATCCCCGGCAATGAAAAGGCTATAGCAAATATCATCAATATGTTGATAAAAAGCGGCGCTGATGTATTTTATGAATCTATTGCGGGAGTACATGTTTCAGGTCATGCAGCTCAGGAAGAAATCAAAATGATGATAAATATCGTAAGGCCCAAGTATTATATCCCTATTCATGGAGATAATATGCATAAAGTACAAAACGGAAAACTTGCCAGAGAAGTAGGGATACCTGAAGGAAATATTGTAATTGCTCAGAACGGGGATGTAATAAAAATCAATTCAAGCTTATGCAGAGTATCCAAGAGCATAAACACAAGAACAGTATATGTCGACGGACTCGGATATGGCGATATTGACGATATAGTTTTAAAGGACAGGAAACTGCTGGCAAGAGATGGAGTGGTTTTAAATATATTGGGTATTGATTTTAAAAAAGAAGAAATTTTTTATAATCCCGACCTGACTTTTAAGGGTGTTACTTTTATCGAAAACTTTGATCCTATCATCAGGGAATGCAAGAATCTTGTAGTCGAGTCAGTAGGGAGCTGTTTTAAAAATAACATAACAACACCTGTTACTATCGAAAAATATGTGAACGACCGCCTGGAAAAATACCTTGTAAAAAAAATAAGATTAAGACCTGTGGTAATTACTAAAGTTTTACCGATGTAAATGAGTTATAATATTATTTAAAAGCAATTAAAAGTTTTTAAAAAAATGGCTGCAAAGAATACCAGACGAAATACAAGATCCGAAACCAAATTAACAGGGAAAAAATATGAAACGGGTATTGCTCCTGTTCCTGAAAATTATGTTAAAAGCAGAAAAGAAGTGTATGGGATAATAATAATATTGGTTGCAATATTATTTTTTATAAGCTTATTTGTTAATGGTGAAAGCGGAGTTGTATTAAAATACCTAAACTATTTCTTGTCTTATTTGTTTGGCATTGGGAAGTATATATTCTCGTTATTCATACTAACATGGGGAATAAGCTTTTTTATAAGAAGGTCGGCATTCTTAAAAATAAGGCTCGGATTAGGTTTTTTGATCTTTTTATTGTCCCTATTGGGTTTACTGGCTGTAAGCAGTGAAATAAATAATATATTTGATGAAATTTTTATTAGAAGCCGCGGCGGCATAACCGGTTCCGGAATATATTACAGCCTTTTTAAACTCACAAACAAAGCTGG
>JAMCVO010000636.1 GCA_023475715.1 Actinomycetota bacterium | reverse complement strand
TTAGGAGTTTTATAAAGAAGCTCTATTACAAGTTTTTTATCTTCTGCTATTCTTTTTTTTACGGTCTTTTCTTTTATATTATTATCCACTGCTAGATATCTCCTTTCAGATTTTTAAATCTGTCAATTATTGTTTGGCAATAGCCAGGATCTATTTCCACTGCAAGGCACTTTCTTTTTGTCTGCTGGCATGCAATAAGAGTTGAGCCTGAGCCGCAAAACGGATCATATACGACATCGCCAATGGATGTGCTGTTAAGAATCAGCCTTCTTAAAAGTCCGGCAGGTTTTGTTGTGGGATGAAGAGGGCTTGCATTTGGCTTTGGATAGAAGAGCACACTTTTATCTTTTGACTTGTAAAATTTGTGAGTTCCATGCCAGCCATATGCTATAAGCTCATGTTTTGCAAGATAGTCTCGCCTTCCCATCACCTGGCTGTTTTTTATCCAGACAAGAATCTGGGCAAGCCTGAAATCACAGGACTGCATGGCTTTTTTTAGAGCAAATATCATCCTGTCTGAGTTAAAGACATAAAACGAGTTCTTATCGGCCAGGTGTGGCTTTATGGCACTTAGCCAGCTGCCCGTAAAAGTGCAGTAATCATCTTCACTTGCTATGTTATCATTTTCAATTTGGATGTTTTTCTTAACGGTGCAAAATCCTTTCTTATTTTCAACATAGCTGACCCCGTAAGGAGGATCTGCAAGTATCAGCGATATCTTATTACTGCCAACTAGTTCATTAACAAGACTGGCATCCCTGCAATCACCGCATAAAAGTCTGTTATCTCCAAGCTCATATATATGTCCAGCTTTAACTAACATAACTGTGCCTCCTCTCCTGTTAATTTTTCATATCTTCTAATAATTAAATCACAAAATACCGGCTCAATTTCAGCCATGATGCATTTTCTTTTAAGCATCTGGCATGCAATAAGGGTTGAGCCTGAGCCGCCAAATAAATCAAGGATGATATCTAGCAGTGGATAATAATATAAAAGAAAAGACCGTAAAAAAAAGAATAGCAGAAGATAAAAAACTTGTAATAGAGCTTCTTTATAAAACTCCGATAGTATCAGTTGTAACCGAAAAGACAGGAATCGGAAGGTCAACTTATTACCGGTGGAGAAAAACTGATAAAAAATTTGAATCAGAGGCTGATGCTGCAATTGTCCAGGGTACTCTTCTTGTAAATGATATTGCAGAATCACAGCTACTTAGCTCGATAAAGAATGGAAACTTAACAGCTGTAATATTCTGGCTAAAACACCATCACGCCTCATATGAGACAAGAATTGAGCTAAGAGGAGCACTTGGAAAAACTGATGAAAAACTTTCAAAGCGTCAGGAAGAAATAATAAGAGAGGCGCTAAAGATTACATCAATTAATGAAACACCTGAACTAAAAGGAGATAGCGATGATAAAGAAGAAAATAACTAATGATGATATAGAAAAACAGATGAAAAATGGCAATTTTAGAAGGGAGCTTGCAAGAGAATCTCCCTTATGGTTTTTTACAATTTATCTGCATGAGTATATAAAGTATCCTACAGCTTCCTTTCAGAAGGAAATGTTTGAACTTGTTCAAGCTGAGAATAAATCAGCAGTAATTACAGCTTTTAGAGGCTCTGCCAAATCTACTATTGCAAGCCTTACTTATCCCATATGGGCAATGATAACAGAGAAAAAAAAATTTATAATAATTCTTAGCCAGAACCAGAGCCAGTGCAAGCTAATCCTTGCCAACATAAGATCTGAGCTTGAAAGAAATTCACTTTTAATATCTGATTTTGGACCATTTAAACAAATAGATGATGAGTGGAGCCAACATACACTGCTTGTAAATGCATATGGTTGCAGAATTAGCTGCATATCATCAGGAGAATCAATAAGAGGGATAAAGCATAAACAGCACAGACCTGACCTTATCATATTTGATGATGTGGAAGATGTGGCATCAGTAAAAACAAAAGAATCGCGGGATAAAACATTTAGTTGGGTAACAAGAGAGGTAATACCGGCAGGAGATATAAATACCAAGACAATAGTAATTGGAAACAAACTTCATGAGGATGGCCTTATGATGAGGTTAAAAAAAGCAATAGAGCAGGAAAGTTTTTCTGCAACATATATGGAATATCCACTACTTGATGAAAATGGAATATGTGCCTGGCCACAGAAGTTTAAAACTGGTAATGATATCCAAAGTCTAAAAGTAAGTGTTGGATCTGAATCTGCCTGGCAGAGAGAATACTTGCTTAAGATTGTATCAGAAGAAGATGCAGTAATACTCAGTGAATGGATTAAATACTATGACGACTTTCCGCATGATAAAATCTTAAGATATATTGCAACCGGAATAGATCTTGCCATATCCAAAAGCAGCAGTGCTGACTATACCGCAATGGTATCGGCAGCTGTTTTTGGACACGGGCAAGATCTAAAAATTTATATACTTCCAAAACCTGTAAATGAAAGGCTTGACTTTCCTCAAACAGTTGAGAGAGCTAAATTCCTGTCAAAAGCTCTTGGAAAAGGAAGTCCTACAAAATTATTTATTGAAGAAGTAGCTTATCAAAGTTCACTTATTCAGGAGTTAAAGATGCATGGATTTCCTGCAGAAGGCGTAAAAGTTATGGGATCTGATAAAAGGCAGCGACTTTCCATTACAGCACCACAGATAAATAATGGAAGTATTTTATTTCCAAAAAAAGGATGCGAGGCACTAATTGGCCAGCTTGTTGGTTTTGGATATGAGGCCCACGACGACTTGGCTGATGCATTTGCAATATTGGTTTCAAAAATAAATCAGGGTAAAACTGGATTTGGAATAAAGCTTTTTGAAATAAAATCAGGGGAAGAAATTTAGTTAAAAGTACTGCTGGATATTACCCTGTTTGTCCTATATAATCACCCTCCCTATAAAAGATGATAAGGAGATTATATGGATGAAGAAAATGTAAAACTTGCCTACTGCCTTTATGCAAGAAAGTCATCAGAATCAGATGAACGGCAGGCTATGTCAATTGAATCACAGATTAAGGAAATGAGCGAGCTTGCAATAAAAGAAGATATCTTTATAAAAGAGATAAGAAGTGAGTCTTATTCAGCAAAAGCCTCAGGCACAAGGCCAGTATTTAGCAGTATATTAAATGATATAAAGTCAGGGGTTTTTAACGGTATTCTTACCTGGGCACCAGACAGACTGTCAAGAAATGCAGGAGACTTAGGTTCCCTTATTGATTTAATGGATACCAAGAAACTTCTATCGATTAGAACATATTCCCAGATTTTTTCAGATAGCCCTAATGAGAAATTCTTGCTTATGATACTATGCAGCCAGGCAAAGCTTGAAAATGACAACAGGGGTATAAATGTAAAAAGAGGAATAAGAGCAAAGTGCGATATGGGATGGAGACCATGCATGCCACCTCTTGGATATTACAACAGAGCATTTGGTGGAATAAAAGATGTAGTAATAGATCCTGCAAGGGGACCCATTGTTAAGGAGATGTTTTTCAGAGCAGCTTTCCTTGGTGAGAGCGGAAGGAAATTAAAGAAGTGGCTTGACTCAATAAATTTTACAACTAGATCAGGTAAGCATGCTCAGGTAAGCTTGATTTTATCTATGCTTAAAAACCCCTTTTATTATGGTGAGTTTGAATATCCAATAGATAGTGGGCAGTGGTACAAAGGATCACATGAACCACTTATTACCAAAGAGCTATTTGACAAGGCTGCTCTAAACAGGACAGGTCCAAGAAATACAAAATATGGCTCAAAGGAATTCATATACAAAAATCTGTTTAAGTGCGGTAACTGCGGAAATAACATAGTGGCAGAAGACAAGTTCAAGAAGCTTCTTGATGGAAACTTCTCCCATCACGTGTACTATCACTGTTCAAAAGCACTTGATAATGGATGCGGTAAGCACTACTTAAGGCAGGAAGAGCTAGAGGAAAAAATTGTTAAATTTATAGAGGATCTTGACTTAAAGGACGTTAAAATATCAAATCACCTTAAATATGCATTTGAAGAATACAAAAAGATTGCAGGTCAGGTTCTTTCCCAACAAAATATCAATATTAATGAAAATACAATTGATTTAAAAAGCTACGCAAGGTATGTGTTTAAAGAAGGTAGTACAAGAGAAAGAGCAGAATTCATAAGAGGGCTTAATATGTATTTCTTGGACCTGTC
>JAMCVO010000260.1 GCA_023475715.1 Actinomycetota bacterium | reverse complement strand
ACTAATGTTGACTAATTATAAAGCTTAAAAATAATAAATGATAATAATTTAATTGTATATTAAAAAATTGTTGATATTTAAAAATTGGTTGATATAGTAATTGGTTGATTAAATTTAATTAATACTTCAAAATATATTCTATATTTTAATCTATATAAAAAATATTTAAATTTTTTATTGACAATTTAAATATCGAGTTTATAATAACGATTGTTACAATTAATATATACTTAAATATTACAAATATATTACAATATAAATTGATTAGAACAACTCTCAAAGAAGAAAGTCTTAAAAATTACGATCGTAAAAATAATCAATAACAAAGAAAGGAAAAAAATGAGTCCAATCAAAACCTATAAAGAACTCCCAAGGGAGATCCCCATAGCTTATGAAACTGATGTGGTTGTGGTTGGTGGAGGACCCGGTGGAATTGGTGCGGCACTAGCTTCTGCCAGAAACGGTGTATCAACCATACTTCTTGAACAATCTAATTGCCTTGGAGGAATAGGAACATCAGGACTTTCTAATGGTTTTATGGGTCTTGATTTTAATGTTTCTGCAGGTATTCTTAAAGAAATCTGTGCAGAACTAAAAAACAGAGGAGCTGTATTCAGTGAAACATATCAACATTATCAAGTCGATATTGAACACTATAAGTTCTTGCTGGATCAGATGATGATTAAGTCTGGTGTAAAGATTTTATACCATGCACTGGGAGTTGATGTAATAAAAGATGGAAACTCAGTTGAAGGTGTCATATTAGAATGTGATGAAGGCAGAATGGCTATTAAAGCTAAAATAGTAATAGACGGCACTGGTTATGCTACTATTGCTGCAAGAGCTGGAGCGGAACTTATAAGAAATGAAAGTGAGTTTATTGTTAATGGGCTGTTAATTAGAAATATAGACTTCAACAGGCTTTTACAGGAGAAAAATGAAAATCCAGATTGGGTTAATCCACAATTAGCTTTTGGACAACCCAGGTATCGTGGGGTGAATCCAAATGGTGAAAGAATGCCATGGTGGCCATGGAATTTTATAGGTGGAGCAGAAGCTATAAAGAAGGCAAAAGAACGGGGAGAAATCACTTATAAAGATGGCATAAGCATATGTATATTTGCCGAAAGTGGGCCAGGAAGAGCACTTGCTTACATCTTTAAGAATGGACACGGTAAAACTTGGGAGCTTGAAAATAGAACTAGGGAGGAATTTAAATTAAGAGAGCAAGAATGGGTTACCTATGAGTTTCTAAAAAAGAATGTCCCAGGATTTGAAAATTCTTCAATAGATCAGACTCCTAATGATTCCAGGGCATTTGCTGTCCAAATAGTAGGCGATTATATACTCAAAGGGGATGATGCATTTGACGGTAAATCATTTGATGATTCTGTAGGAGTATGTACCTGGGTTTATGATCATATGGAAGATAGAAGAATGGATGTCCCATTATTTGATATTCCATACCGATGCCTGTATTCAAAAAATATAGAAAATCTTATGTCTAGTGGGGTCATTATTTCTACTGATAGAGTAGCTACATTTATTACATTTGGTATGCCTAGTTGTATGGTCAATGGACAAGCATCAGGCACAGCAGCTGCTTTAGCAGTTAAGAAAGGTGTAACACCACGTCAGTTGGATATAAATCTATTGTGTAAAACTCTTCAGGAACAAGGCCACAATATAAGTAAAAAATATTTACCTAAAGAAGTAAATGCTGAATATGATATGCGATTCAGGCAAAAGAGAGAAAGCATGAAAAAGGAAAGACAACAAGCTGAAAAAAGATATTGGTAGTTTTGTAAATACAATAATAATTAAAAATGTTTTAAGTTCACAAAGTTCACAAAACAAGAATTTTAGAACTATATTAATTATTTAACAAATTCAAGAAATCAATTATAAAAAGACAGGGGGTTTTTTATGAAATACGCATTTAATACATGGTGTTACGGGATGTTTCCCTGCTGGACACCCGCATACTCATTTGATGAAGTAATAAAAAGATTGGGCAAAATCGGATATGACGGGATTGAGCTTGGATGCGCTGCTCCTCATGGGTGGCCTTATTACCTGAGTACTGAGAGGCGTAAAGAAATCAAATCGCTTCTTGATAAAAATAAAATCAAAGTCTCGTCAATGCTACCTGCTCCTGGCGGAGGTCCTGGTATAAACGCAGCTTCTGCATCAGTTGAGGAAAGAAAGTGGACTATCCAGCATTATAAAGATGTTATCGATCTGGCAGTCGATCTCGGCACACCTACAGTCCTTTATATGTCAGGCTGGTTCGGGTTTGGAACAAGAAAGAAAGAGGCATGGAAAAATACTATAGAAAGTCTTATAGAAGTAGCAAAATATGCCCAGACAAAGAATATCACTATTATTCTTGAACCTCAGGCTGCTGATGCAAACCTTGTGGAAGATGCAGATGATGCCATAGACCTGATGGAAGAAGCAGGCATGCCAAATGTAAAGCTTATGTTTGATACATACCATGCACTTTACAGAAAAGAAGTTCCTTCGGATTATGTCTACAAAATGGGAGCAGACCTGAAACATGTACATTTTTCAGATTACAATCGTCTTGCTCCTGGACATGGCGGCATGGATTTTCTACCGGTAATGCAGGCTCTTAAGGATGTTAGCTTTGACGGTTACATAACTATGGAAATAGGCTTTGATTCAAGGGCTGTACATCCTGATTCGATTGCCAGGTTAGCTCTTGAGCATTGCAAAGCTGTAGAAAAACAATTGAGATAAAAGGATCTATTTAATAAATAAAAAGGTTAGAGTTTATTAGTTAATAACCAGGTAAATAATAAATATGAAAATATAAAAAATATTTAACAAGAAAGAGGAGGATTGGTTATGAAAACAATCAAAATAGCTAATCGAGAAGTGCCTGTAATTTATGAGACAGAAGTTGTTGTTGTTGGTGGAGGACCTGGCGGAATAGGAGCCGCATTAGCTTCTGCGAGGACTGGTGAAAGCACTATACTTCTGGAAAAATCAAATCGATTGGGAGGAATAGGTTCATTAGGTCTATCTGTAGGGTTCTTTTGTGTAGATTTTGATGTACAGGGAGGAATTTTTAAAGAGATTAATGTTGAGTTAAAGAAAAGGGGAGCAATCTTCAGTGAAACTTATCAACATTATGGATATGACAAAGAAATATACAGAAGACTACTTGAAGAAATGATGATGAAAGCTGGTGTAAAGTTATTATACGATGCCAAGGCTATAGACGTAATTAAAGAAGGAAATGCGGTTAAAGGAGTCATAATTGATACTGATAGTGATGGCACATATGCGATTCAGGCAAAAGTTGTAGTAGACTGCACAAAATATGCCAATATGGCTATGAAGGCAGGAGCAGATTTATTGCATTATGAGAATATGCCTGTTGTAAGTGTAATCTTTATCAGGGATGTTGATTTTGGTAGGCTTCTCCAGGAACAAAATGAAAATCCTGATTGGGTTGATATTACCAAAGCTTGGGATTTGCCGGAAACACATGGCTCTACTCCCGAAGGCAAAAAGATGCCATGGTGGCCCTGGAATCTTATAGGTGGTAGTGAAGGCATCCAAAAAGCTAGAGATCGTGGAGAAATAAAATTTGACGGCAAGATAGGAATATGTATATTTGCAGTGCAAGGGCCTGGTAGAGTACTTGCTTATATCTATTCTGACCACATTGGCAAGACTTGGGAATATGATTATCTGAGCAAAGCTGAGTTAAAGATGAAAGAGCAGCAATGGGTAACTTTCAATTGGCTTAAAAAGAATGTTCCGGGATTTGAAAATTCTATGATTGAAGAAACTGCACATGAAGCTAGTACGTTTACAACGCATATTCAAGGAGATTATATATTTAAGGCAAAAGACGGATACGAAGGTTTCACAGCTGAAGATTCAATCCTTGTATGCACCAGCCAATTCGATCCCCCAACAGGCAATAGGAGATTAGACATACCTCTATATGAGATACCGTACCGTTGCATGTACTCAAAGAACATTGATAATCTTATGTCCGGAGGTATTGATTTTTCGTGTGATGCTGATGCTACATGGTTTACTTGGGGTAACCCCATTTGCATGGGCAACGGCCAGGCATCCGGTACAGCCGCAGCTATTGCTGCCAAAAAGGGTATAACTCCTAAACAGATAGATGTCAAAGAACTGCTTGTGGCAAATCTTTTT
>JAMCVO010000381.1 GCA_023475715.1 Actinomycetota bacterium | reverse complement strand
AGGTTGGTTTTGTAAAATTGACGGATTATTTTACTCGTAATAATTTAGATAAAGGCATTAATTTTTCATACATACGTAATCCATCGTACTTGTGCTTCCATAAAGCGTGCTCCACCCTATTTGCGTCCAACCACTGGGGCAAGAAGTGCAAACATTATCTCCTAAACAGGCTTGGACACTAACGAGATCTCCGCATAATCCGCACCAGGAACCGGAAGGCGCGGTATTGATACTGCCGCTGATATTGACATCTCCCGCTACATCCAATTTACTCGATGGGCTTGCAATCCCAATGCCGACATTCCCCACCGAATCTATAACCATTCTTTGAGTGCCGGCAGTAGAAAATCCTAAAATATTTGTTCCCGCTCTAAATAGACCCATGCCTAAATTATTATTAAAAGAATACGCGGGCGATCCAGCTGAACCGTCTCCGAGAATTATTCTTCTCCAATAAGATCCGCTTTGGCCCACGTCATAACTGTTGGTGCTCCCGGGCAACAAACTGGAATCGAAGGTGGCGGCGGAAACCCGAGCAATGGAAGATTTTAAAACTTTAGTGGACTGATTTTCGGTGCTTGAAGTGTTTAAAGACATTTGAATCTGAAAGGCAACCGAATCATGACCCGGATAAGATGTTAGTTTGGTAAAAATTAGATTATCAACAACAACTTTTGAGCTGGTTAAATCGGTTGAAGTTGAAGTACAATTTTCAGAGCCGGAAGGAAAAGCTCCTTGAGCGATTTTTATTGTTCCAGTTGATAGATAAATACAGGTGGGGTCGGTTGACGATGCGGATGTTCTAAGCTTCAAAGTGGAAGTGTTTATGCCGGCCGGAATATCTATAACGGAAGATTCTTTGGCTAACCGCTGGATTGTTTGGGATACATAATTAATTTGGCTGACAACTTCCGAAGAGGAAATTTCTTTGTTGCCTATCTTCGTGGTTGTTACAAATATCCCTACTATAAATCCGACGACCACGATTAAAATTCCGACATAAACCAAAAGCTCTATCAAAGAAAATCCCGAGATTGTTTTGCTTTTCTTCATAATTTAATTATAACAAACATTCTTGGTAGTCTTCAACTATATTAACATTTCGGAAGTTTAACTTCCGAAATGTTAATGATATACTATGAATAATAAATATATGAAAAACCCGCAATTTGTGGCTGGAGAAATTTATCATGTATATAATCGCGGCGTGGAAAAACGCAATATTTTTTTAGATAGCCAAGACCGATTGCGTGCTATCCACGACCTATTTGAATTTAACGATTTAGAGCCGGCCGATAAATTCCTAAAATTCCTACTCCCGCCACATCGGCAACATTCGGAAGTTAAACTTCCGCGGATTGAGCGAGGATCAAGAAAATTAATTGTAGAAATTTTAGCGTTCTATTTAGGGAACAACCACTTTCATTTAATGTTAAGACAAATGAAAGAAAATGGTATTACATTATTTATGAGAAAATTCGGAACCGGATATACTAATTATTTTAATCAAAAATATGATCGCGTTGGTTCTTTGTTTCAAGGGCCATTTAAAGCATCTTTAATTAAAACCGACGCTCATTTTATCCATCTCCCCTATTATATTCATCTTAATGCTCTTGATTCTATTGCTCCGGAATGGCGTGACAGAAAAATCAACGATATTAATAAGGCGATAAAATTCCTGGATTCTTATAGATGGTCAAGTCATTTGGATTATTCAGGTAAGAAAAATTTTCCATCAGTAACCCAGAGGGAATTTTTAATGAACTTTTGGAGCGGACCGGAAGAATATAGAAAATCAATAGTACGGTGGATTAAAGAGCTTGACTTAAGCGGGATAAAACCGATTGCTTTGGAATAATTAATAATTATTATATTCGGAAGTTAAACTTCCGAATAATTTTATTTTCTTGATTTTTCCAAAGCCATTACTCGTTTTTCTAAAAGAGTAAATTCATCTCGGCTAATTTTTTCCTTCAACTCATTACGAATTAAATGCAACTCATCAAAAACAAGCTCAAATTTATAATTAACTTCCTTTCTAAATTCTCTAAATTCTTCGTGATTTTCATCAATCTTAATATCCAGCGCTTTATGACCCTCAACTACCAAATCAAGTTTGGAATCAATATCTTCTAAAACTACGCCAAAATGGCGTTCAGAAGAAAATAGCTGTTTTTTAATGCTTTTCTTTTTGACCATGTGGCTCTATTATAAATCTCGAAAACTAAAAGTCAATTTTATCCCGCACCTTTCCCGAACATTTCGGAAGTTCGGAAGTTTAACTTCCGAATTATAGGGGAATTTCTTTAATGGACTGGATTTTTACTTCGCCATTGGTGGGATTTATACTGATATTTGCTCTTAACCTTCGGTTTTTGTTTAAAACAGTCCCAAGGGAAGTAATTTCGGTTCTATTATTAACCCAACTATCACAATTATTAGTAATAGTTTGATAATCCCGGCAAACGATAACTTGAACGTTTTTATTATTGTCGAAGCTTAAATAATAAGGATTGGAGGCTCCGGTATTAAAAGACGGATTTCTTATTATTTTCATTAAAGCGTCGTTGATACCGGCTTGGCTGATCGATAAAGCTTCGGCAGAAAGCCGCGCTCCGGCGCCGCTCTCGGATATATAGAACGCAACTAAAGCCATGGTGATAGCGATTTCTAAAACAATCCCGCCTATTAAGATAATAAGAGGCAAAGCGGTCATTCCTCTGGATACTGATTGATATTTATTGATATTCATGGATATTAATGGATATTATTAGATACTAACTTCGCGATATTTATTGATACTGGAATGCCTATTGTTTATTTTTAGCGGAATAAATTGATGAAATAAAATTTTGCAGTTTTAAAGATGCTTTATCTGCCACTGTTTTAAAATTTTCATACACATTTTTATTAACTTTATCTCTTTCATGTAATAACTCTATCCAATAATCAACAGCTTCTCGCAAAGAACCTCTGGCATTATAGAAAAACTTTATTTTATCCAAATAATGATAGCGTCCGTAACCTTCCGTCAAATTCGCGCCAAAAGAATCAGTTGCTGTAATAAATTGATCCCCAAGTATTTTTTTATCGTGCCAATCTAAACTTTCGTATATTTCCCATCCTATTTTTGACAACTCTCTCGCTAATTTATAAACTTCTAAATCTTTTAATTGAAGTGGTTTTTGTTGCCTTTATTATTATTCTCCATAAATATCTATTAGTATCTAAGTATCTATTAATATCTATCACATACTCCAATTAATAATCACTCCTTTTACTTTAGGGCTTATTGAACGGCAAGAGTCGGTTTCCAAAAATATTTTATATCGGAAATACCTTTTATTATTATGTTGAGAGGGATTGATGGGGACAGCAAAGTAAGTTCCGTTGGAGTGAGGAATATAATAAGTTGAATTAGTGCCATCAGGGCCCATAAACGACCAAGGACCGGAAGAGGCATTGCTTGAAGCGATTTGAAACTTAACCAAATCACTAAGAGTAATTCCGATGGTCGTGAACATTATTGAATTTAGCGAAGCTCCGCCGACAATTTGAGAATCAAAAAAACTCGAGGTAAGGTTGGCTTTGTAAATATAAGTTAATGGATTATTATCGAAAGACCAATTTGAACCGTTATTGCCGCTGTTTGTTCCTTGAGCAACAACAATATCAGCCGTACCTCCTTGATCTTTAACATCAACATCTCGCATTCTAAAAGTTCCCGAACCGGACCAGGAACGTTTTGTGCCTGGCGATGTAGATCTGATCAAAACCGTGTCAGCGCCTGCGCAATTATAATCAGAGCCTCCGTTAAAATCTATAAAACCATTGTTAAAAACTCCACCGCTTCCTACATAAATATAACTTGTGCTGGTGGAATAATTTTGCAAAGAAGTGTTTTGGTTTACGGTAATAGCGTTGTTAGCTCGCAAATTATAGCTGGTCTGAATTAAATTGCCGATAGTAATATTCAAATTGTTATTAAGATTAACATCGGAACGTAAATATACAGTAGACCAAATATCCCGACCTTTTATTTCTAAATTATAATAATCAAGGGGACCGGGGGTGAAATTTGTAATATAAGCCGAAACGAATTTCAGAGTGGAGGTTTGGGGATTGATAATACCTGATTGCCAAGTCCAATTTCCGCTAATTGATATTACCCCTGATAAATAAAGGATTCCGGAGGGTTTATCGAT
>JAMCVO010000279.1 GCA_023475715.1 Actinomycetota bacterium | reverse complement strand
CAAAGAATTAGAATTATTTTATAAGGCGAAAAGAACCAAAGATCCTGATGATTATAAAAAATACTATGCGAGCATGGAAAAATATAAAACTAAAATTATTTGTCATTAATTTTAGTTGCTATAAAAAACAACACAATAAAAAAATAATAAATATATTTTAAACCAAAATTAATTATGATTGATAGAAATATTAATCATAATTTTAGTGAGGTTTATTATGGAAAAAAATATTAATTGGAACGAGAAAAAAGATGGAGATCAGTATTACATTGAAGGCGTAGATTCTAATAACGAATATGTTAAAGTGGCTACAGATAGCTTAAATATTTGCTTATCAATAAGGCTTAAGAAAGGTAAAAAGTTCTTAGTTAGAGAGAGGGTAAAACATTTAATATCAGAGGTAATCGGATTTGCTTAATTTTTCATAAAAGCCCTTTTTTAAAGGGCTTTTTTAATACCTATTAAATTTAAACTCTTTTAAAAAATAAAGTACTATTTAATTTTTAAAGGAGTTTGAATATGCAAGAAGAAATTTTATTACCAACAACCGTCTTATTAAGTAAAAAAGAATATGTCCAAAATCATTTTATTTTAAACATGACTCACATCTTAGCTCCAGAATATTATTTTGATATTTTTGAAAGCTTAAGAAACTCATCCCAAAACGACTTATTAGAATTAAGATTGTCAAGCCCAGGCGGAAGGGTTGATTCAGGAATGATATTCTATAACATCATAAAAGAAAATTTTAAAGGAAGAAATGTTGCTTACATTGACTCAACAGCAATATCTATGGCTGCGTTATTATTCTTAGCTTGTGAACAAAGAATTATTTATCCTCACAGTATTTTAATGCTTCATGATATGTCTACAGGGTTAGATGGTAAAGCTAATGAAATTGTAAATCACATTAAAGCACACAAAGAAAGCTACCAAATCATGTTTAATAGAGTATGTAAGGATTTCTTAACTAAAAAAGAAATTAAATTGGTTGACAGAGGTGTTGATTTATATCTTTCCGCTTCTGATATGTGCAGAAAAGGCATAGCAGATTTTGTTATATTCGATGGCGAAACCTTATCAGCTAAAGACTATTTAGCTGAAGTAGAAAAACACAACTAAAAAAGAAAACCCCTTTCGGGGTTTCTTTATTTAACCAAGCTCTTTTTCTATTTTATCTTGATTTTGTTTAATAAACTCAAGCACTTCTTTAATTCCAGAAAGTAACTGCTGTTCATTAGCTACACCAGAAAAACGATTCAATTCAATTTGAGCATAAGAAAAATGAGTTGTAGGAATACTTCTGATACCTAAACTTGAACCAAGCTCATAAAAATCATGAACATTGCATTTAACCATAACAACCTTTTCAGATAATTCTTTATCTTTTTCAACCATAGCTGCTACATTCTCAAAAATTGGTGAATATTGGACACAAGGCATACATCCTTGACCCCAAAAATCAATAACCAATAATTTTCTTTGTTTTGAAATTGCTTCAAAATTTTCTTTATTTAATTCAATCATGATTAACCTCTTTTAACTGAATCTTCAATCAATGAAACATTATACAATGATTCATTTAACTTATCATAAGCATAAGACCAATTTAACTTATCAAAATCATCTTGACCTTTCTTAATCACTTCTACATATTTAACCTTTAATCGCTCAAGAACCATTTCTTTTTCATGACCACGACCTTCAGATTTCATAAACAAAATAGCATCTAACAAATCAGCTAATTTTGCAATATATTTAATTGGTGTATTTTTAACCTTTTTCTTAATTTTTTTACCTTCAGGAAAAAGCTTATCTTCAATATATTCAAACGGATCGTCTTTAATATGTTCTTTGAAAATTTCACGCAATTCATCTTTAAATGGGCTTGCAATATCACCAGTATAAAGTTCACCAGCATCATGGAACAAAGCATATACAAACATATCATTCATTTCTTTTTTGCTTTGCATTTTCTTTGGAACCATTTTTAAATATAAATCATAAGAAAGACCAGCAACCATAAAAGAATGCTCTGCTAATGTTTGCTCACGATCAACACGTAAACGATGCCAACGCTTCACATGACACATTTTTTCCAAATCATGCATTTTCATATATCTTTTACCCTCAACAATTAAACATGATTACATTTTAACAATTTTAGCGGTTTTTGTCAAATTATTGTTTTTAATTTAAGTTAATTGCATTTAATTTCTAAAATCATTTAAAATAAAAATATGAATATCAAAACACTTTTAACCCTAAGCCTATTAGTGGCTTCATTTAATGCACAATCAGCGGACACTGCTTGCCCTTCAGGGTGGACTAAATCGGCTGACGGGTTAACTTGTGTGTTGGAAACAAAAACAACACAGATACCTAATCAAGTTTCTAATACCGCTAAACCTGTTTGTATTTCAGGATTCACCTACTCATCCACTTCAATGAAATGTGAACAGATCAATAACGCTTCTACTTATAATACCAATAAAACATACGCCTACATTTCAGGGTTAAAATTTGGACCAAATCCTGTTGAAGATATTTGTTACAGAGGTCAAAGCGTTATAGACTCATACGCAGATATATCAGTAATAGGAAACAAAATAAGAGTTCAGTGGGGTGCTTGGAATTATGTCACTAACACTTGGGATGTTAAAGCTGGCGCATACATACCATTATACAAAAAAGATGGAGTTGTTTACACATCAACCTTTGATGGAACAGCAGTAAGTAAGTGGTTATATCATGATTTCCAAATACAAAAGGGAGTAAAAGTTCAAGGGTGCATCCAGACTTATAACGGAAAAATTAGACAATGCAGTAGTCCTAACTGGATAGACTTGGATAATCCAGCAAGACAAGATAGCATAGTAAGCTCTATATCTCATTTAGGCTATCAATCAGGAATGCTACATGTTCTATTTGATTATAGTTATGGTGCTGGAATAGACACATACCAAGCAAGAAATTCATCAGATACTTGTCGTTAATATTGTTTTTTGGTTAAAAATAAAATATAATACTAAATTATTTTTAGGAGAATTTCGTGAAAAATGCTTTAAGTTTATTTGATGGTTTAAGTGGATTACAAATTGCAAGTGAAAGATTGGGGATAAATTATGAAAATTATTACGCCTCTGAAATTGATGAACATGCTATGTCAGTTACTTCTTTACATTACCCTAACACAAAACACTTAGGTTCTATACTTAATTGGGAAAATTGGGATATAGACTGGTCAACTATTGATATTGTATCTGGTGGATTCCCTTGCTTTACTGGTGAAACTTTAATCACGACAGATAAAGGATTAATTCCAATTAAAGAAATACAAAAAGGTGACTTAGTATTAACTCATAACCTACAATTTAAATCAGTTGTATTAAAAATGATAAAATTAGCACAAGAATATAATAAAATAGATTTTCACGGCTGTGATCAAATAAATGCAACAGATGAACATCCTTTTTATGCAAAAGAAATAACAAATAGAAAAGTATCTGAACCTCATTGGGTTGAAGCTAAAGACTTAAATGAAAATCATTATGTTGCCATAGCCATTAATCCAACAAAAAACAAGCCTTTATTTGTAAATGAAAATTATGATTTTTTAAAAATTATTGCTATGTTCATTTATAATGGTTATATAAACAAAGATGAAGTCATTATTTTAACAGATGAAAAAAATTATCAAACACTTGATTCATTCTTAAAAACACACCATATAAATTATTCAAAAAACATAGATAAACTAAATCACACATACATCATAAAAGATGCCTTCTTATTAAATTTCTTTCCGTTATTCATAAAGGGTGAAGAAAAGTTTATACCAGAATTTATTTTCAACTACGATGAATCAATTATAAAAATATTTTTAGAACATTATATTAAAATACAAAATAAATCAATCAAAGAAAGAGTAAATCTTTATTCAAGAGATAGATTATTTATTAATCAACTTCAACAATTAATTCAAAAAACTTATAAAGTTCATGCTTATATTTTTGAAGCTAAAGTAGGAAATATGATTTTCTTTAATCTGGAGTTTAAAAGTAATGAATTTGAACAATCATTCTATGACGGAAAGTATATTTGGGTAAGATTTAAATCAAAAGAAAAAGTTATAGAAGAAACTCCTGTTTATAATATAGAAGTTGAAGATGATAACTCTTATGTAGTTCATGGAATGGTTGTGAACAACCATTCCATGAA
>JAMCVO010000108.1 GCA_023475715.1 Actinomycetota bacterium | reverse complement strand
ATAAGAGTTTTGTATCAGTCCCGCTGGGCAGTACAGAATTTACATTTATATTGTATTCTTTCAACTCATCCTGCAATACCTCCGTAAAACCAATTTGTCCGAATTTTGAAGTGCAGTAAGCTCCCTGGAAAGCCGAACCTTTTGTGCCTGATTCACTGGATATATTTATTATCTTCCCGTAATTTTGTTTTTTCATGATTTTTACTGCTTCCCTGCTACAAAGAAAGGTGCTTCTTAAGTTTACGGCCATCACATTGTCCCATTCTTCCACACTGGTATCCTCGACAGATTTTCTCAGGTGCATACCTGCATTGTTGACTATTATGTCGATCCTTTTGAATACTTCCAGGGTTTTCCCGAAGAGACTTTTCACATCTTCTTCGATGGAGACATCTGCAGTTATTATCTGTGTTTTATGCCCGAATCTGGCGGCTTCTGCTGCAGTATCTTCCAACTCTTTCGCATTTCTGCTGACAACAACCACATCAGCACCTTCTCTGGCTAAATTTATAGCTGTTGCCCTGCCTATACCTCTTCCCGCTCCGGTTATTATGGCTATCTTATTTTCAAGCAACATTTCCTTTCCTTTCTAAAATATATTTCTTAAGATTTATGTTTATTTATAAAAACTATATAAGGAGAACTAAAAAATCAATTTTTAAGCATTATTTATATATTTCAGGCTTAAGTTGTTTAAGAAGAGGTAGTTCTTCTCTTACTTTTTTAATTAAGTCTAAATCTATACTTGCATATATTATGGATTCTTTTTCGTCTGCTTCTACAATTTTTTCACCCCAAGGATTTACAATTAAGGAATGGCCATAAGCAATATAATTGGCTTTAGTATCTCTTGCCGGGGAAGCGACTACAAAAAAAACTTGATTATCAACAGCTCTTGCTCTGGCTGTGACTTCGCAATGAAATGGACCTGTTACCATATTAAATGCTGAAGGAGCAACAATTATTTCTGCACCATTTAGAGTTAATTTCCTACATAATTCAGGAAATCTTATATCATGACAAATTATAATACCAATTTTACAAAATTCAGTATTAAATATGGAGATACTATTTCCAGGCGTAATAATATCAGATTCTTTAAATTTAATTTTATTTTTTATATTAACATCAAATAAATGTATTTTTCTGTATTTGCTTATTATATTTCCAAATTTATCAAAGGAATAACATGTGTTAAAAAATTTTTCATTTTCTTTTTCAAATATTGAGCCCCCTATTATATATACCCCTAATTCTCTTGAAAGGGAGGAAAGCATTTTGACAGTAGGTCCATTATATTCTTCGGAATTATTAGGAACTAATTTAAAATCATATTGACTATTGAATATTTCTCCAAAAATAATAATATTTGAGGAATTTCTTGCTGCACTTCTAATTGCTGCACTTCTAACCATTTTTCCTGCTTTTTTAAGCGTTTTTTTCTTTTCAATAAAGGGTTTTAACTGGCAAATAGCAAGATTTATCATAAAAATAATAATTAAGGATTAATTTTAAATAATTTTAAATAACTATATTATTTATATCAATATTTTTCAATTTGTTTTTATAAGTGGTGCAATTTATTTCAAATAAACATTAAATTTTGAATAGCTTATTTTGATTTAGCATATTTTCTTCTATAATGTTTAGTTGGAAGATTACGATAAAATGATTTTAATTAAAATCTGCTGTTAAAAACTATAATATATAGAGTTGCAGCCCAGCAAAAACTAATATAAAAATTAGGAGATTTTAAATAATGATTGGAAAAAGAATTTCAATTTGTACTCTTTTTCAAACAAATGAATGGACTGCTCTTGCAACAAAAGGAGCACAGGCTACTCTAGAAACAGTTGGAGCTCAAGTAACCGTAACTGATGCATTTGGGGATTTGCAGAGACAAGCAGAAGATTTGTTAAACCTGGTGTCATCAAAACCAGATTTGATTATTTTAGCATTAGGGGATAATGCAATGTTCCAAAAGAGTATAGAAGCAGCTGCAGAAGCCGGGATTCCAATTATAGATGTCGAAGCAGCCATAACCGGAAAAAATGTGATTACTCATTTATGGGCCGATCAAATGGTAAATGGAATTTATGGTGCCAATAATCTCATTGAATACTTTGCTGCAATAAATAATGGAGTTGTTAAAGGAAAACTTGTTGAGGTATATAGTCCCGGACTAACAACTATTGATATTAGAAGAGAAGCTTGCCTGATGAAATTAGCCTTATATCCGGATATCGAGACTACTGAAGTTCCTTATGATATGATAAATGGTGTTGAAGATTCACAAAAAAAAGCAGAAGCTTATTTGCTGGCTAATCCTGATGTAGGGGTTATTACTGCTTATTATGGGGCACCCATGGTCGGATCTGCTTTAGCTGTTGATTATCTTGGACTTAACGATAAAATTTCGATTCTAGGAATAGATGCTTTTGAACCTGTTCTGAATTTAATGAGACAAGGTAAACCAATTTTATCAGCAGTCCAACAAGATGGTTATGCAATCGGTGTTGTTGCTGCAAAGCTTGCCATGAAACATTTTGCAGGAGAAAAATTACCTTATCAAACTATTATGCCGCTAGTATCGATCTATAATCATTTTCCTGATAATCATTTTCCTGGGAAGAAGGATAATTTCCCGGCTGAAGGTGGGGTCAGTATCCCATGTCCGCAGTCATTCAAAGATGCTGGTTTGGGTTGGGATTACTAATCTTATTTTTCAGGCTTTTTTGGTATACTTGATCTTCATTTTACTGCATTGAATTATATTATAATTTAAGCAAAGCTTCTGGAAATGCTGCCAGGTTAACCATTAAAAAATTCACTTTAAATATTTATTTTTTTATAAAAAATGCATTTTATTTCAAGTAATCGTTTTATAAGTGCATTTAATTTCAAATTTCTATTGACTTTATATTTTAATTTTGATAATTTTTAAACAATTTTAGTTTTATATTTAAAAGGAAAGGGGGTTTTAAGCTTTAATTATATTCTTCCAGATTTTAAATACAACTAAAAGATATGTGTCATAGTAAAAACATAAAGGAGTGGAAATGGTAAAGAAACATTTTTTGCTAGTATTTATAGCTGTATTGCTGGTTGCGCTGGTTGTACCTTTAACATTATTTGGATGTAAAGCTACACCAGGCACTACAACTACAGCAGCAGCAACAGAAGAAACAACAGCAGCTGCAACAGAAGAAACAACAGCAGCTGCAACAGGGGAAACTACAGCAGGACAAGATCTTACCGGAACAATTGAAGCAAAATCGGGTCTGGAAGTTAAAAGAGATGTAGCCTTATCGTTTGCTTTATTAAAAGGAAAAGATAATAGCACGTTCGAGATAGTTCAATCAAATAAAATGGTAGGTATGAGATGGTTTGACCTAATGGAAATGGGCATAGATGAATTTGCTAAAGATTTCAAAGTAAAAGCTTCCAATGTTGCCCCTGATGCAGGAGATCCAGCTTTACAAGCTCAAATTACTGAAGACCTAATCGTAAAATTAAAACCTAAAACAAGTGTTATTATTTTAGTTCCAAACGATCCTAAATCACTTGACCCAGTAGCTAAAAAAGCAAACGATAAGGGAATCTATACTATCGGCTACGAAGGTACTACATTGCAGAATATAACATATGACATGGAAGCATATGACAACGCCAGGTTTGGTGCAATGATGGGAGAATATCTGGCAAAATGGATGGGCGGTAAAGGAAAATATGCAGTAGCTGTTGGATTGCTTACTATGGAAGTCCATGTATTATGGGCTGATTCTGCAGTGAAATATATAAAAGAAAATTATCCTGATATGGAGCTAGTAACCAGTCCATATATTGAAACTTCCAATGATCAGGGTAAAGCTTATTCACAGGCGCAGGAACTTTTAAAGGCTTACCCTGATTTGGGAGGTATTCTAGCTGCTGAAGGAGCCATGGTTGCTGCTGGTGCCCAGGTTGTTGAAGAAAAAAATCTGATAGGTAAGGTTGCAGTATCAGGGCTCGGATTACCTTCTACAGTTTATGATTTTATAAAGAGCGGTGCCGCTAAAAGTGTTCATTATAGTAACCCTTTATACCAATCATACGCTTTGGGAGTTGTAGCACTTGCTGTTCTTAATGGGATCGAGCTCCATATCAGGATAATTTTCTTTTATATATTTCACTGCAGAATCAGCCCATAATACATGGACTTCCATAGTAAGCAATCCAACAGCTA
>JAMCVO010000552.1 GCA_023475715.1 Actinomycetota bacterium | reverse complement strand
AGCGACCTGCCAATAAAAATAACACGAAAATTTATTTCCCATACTGAGGGTTCTGTATTTATAGAAATGGGAAAGACAAGGATTGTATGCACAGCTTCAGTTGAAGACAAAGTGCCGCCTTTTTTAAAAGGTAAGGGAAGCGGCTGGATTACTGCAGAATATGATATGATACCTAAATCAGCACCTATCAGGATTATCCGCCCCCAGGTGACAGGCAAAATATCTGGCCGAACCCATGAGATACAAAGACTTATTGGCAGGTCGCTCAGGTGTGCAGTGGACATGAGTAAGCTTGGCGAGAAAACAATTTGGCTGGACTGCGATGTTATTGAAGCGGATGGAGGCACCAGAACTGCTGCTATTACTGGCAGCTTTATTGCTTTATTTGACTGCCTTCATTCCCTGGTAGATCGAAATATTTTACCTGAAATACCCATTACGGATTTTGTGGCTGCTGTCAGCCTTGGTATTGTGAATGATGATGTTCTTATAGACCTGTGCTTTGCCGAGGATTCCGCTGCACAGGCAGACATGAATGTCGTAATGAATTCCAGCGGTAAATTCATAGAAATACAATCAAGCGCAGAAGGATATCCATTTTACAGGGAAAAATTTGATATGATGCTCGATAAAGCTTCAAAAGCAATCGGTGAGATAATATGTCATCAGAAAAAGATTTTGAGCCAGAATATTTAGGATGAAGATAGTAATAGCTACAAAGAATAAAGGAAAAATCAAGGAGATAAAGAGCTTCTTTAGTGATTTGCCGGAAATAGAATTACTTACATTCGAAGATTTTGAAAACTTTCCTGATATTGATGAAGGCAGTTTAAGTTTTATTGAAAATGCAACACTAAAAGCAAAATCAATTTCCAAATTTACAAATACCATTGCGCTTGCTGACGACTCGGGGCTTGTTGTTGATGCCTTATGCGGGGAACCAGGGGTTAAATCTTCAAGATATGCAGGGGAGAATGCAACTGACGAAGAAAACAGACAAAAATTACTTGATAAACTTAAGAGCCACAGCTCTCTTAAAGATAGAACAGCTCGTTTTGTCTGCGAGATGGTTTTGTGGGATCCTGGGAAAGGATTATTGAAAACCTCTTCAGGGGTTTGTGAAGGCTATATCGAATTTACTGAGAAGGGTTCGGGTGGCTTTGGATATGACCCCTTATTCATTCCAATTGGTCATGATAGCCATAATAAAACTATGGCCGAGCTTTCCCGGCGTGAAAAAAACGTGATAAGCCATAGAGGTAAAGCTCTTAAAAACCTAAAATATTTTTTAAAAGAAAAGTATGGAAGAATGACCTAAAAAATTTATTACACTTTAACGTGACTGTATCAGTTAGCAACATTAGATGAAATAAAAAATAATTTATTTTTGAGCTTAATAATTTTATTTTTAGTTCGAATCCTCTCTCCCCAACCAGACCACATATTAGAAACCCAGATTTATTCACTATAATACTTGGCAAGATCTCTATAATAGTTTTCGTGGATACCGATCATTATTAGATTTAAAACATTATTCTCCAATTCATAAGCCAGTAAGAATAGTTGTTTTTCAATATGGAATTTATATACTCTGACACTTTTTAGGGTTCCCTTTTTTCCCTGGCCGATTTCTGGGTTTGCAACTATTTTTTTAATCTCTTTATCAAGTATCTTGATCTGACGCTTATGAAGTCTTTTCTTTTGCTTTCCAAAAAGCGGTGACTGGATTATTCTAATTTTTAATCACCTTCTCTAAAAATATATGGTGTTCCAAGCCCTTCTTTTAACTGTTGCCTTCCAAGTAAAATATCTTTGATTACCAAAAAAGATAAGTCTGGGTTATCCTCTGCAATTTTGCCTATAAAAGCCCAGTATTCAACTTGTCCTGCCATTGATCTTCGTGTTACTTTTGCAGTAAGCTTCGCATCTTCTGCAATCTCTTTTGAAATTTTTATTGCTGTACTCATAGTATATATATCTCCTTGCTAATTATTAAGTAGCATAATAACATATAATACAACCTTTTACAACACTATGTTTTTTAAGATATTATTATTTCAGTATGTTAATATATAACTATTAATGATCAGAACCATTGTTTGATAGGAATGCCCGTCTCCATTTTATGAAATAATTATTGCCTCAAAATGATTTATCAAAGTCATTCTAAATACTGGTCCAATTACCTGGGTAAAATTAGCCGAAATATCGTTACATTTATTGTACTGAAAGATTATACTTGAAAAATCGGTTTTGTTGATGATACAAAAAAACTTTAACTTATAAAATAAAAAATAACTCTAATAAAAGATAAAAGATTTAAAAAATAATTGGAGGGTAAAATGAACAAAGAATTAAGAAATGAAATAATTAAAAAGATGATTATATATTTTGATTATGATAATAACCACATTAATCATACTTATCGAGTTCTTGATTATGCGGAAGAAATTTCGTATATTGAAAAAGGAGATCCGGATATAGTAATTCCGTCGGCTATTTTGCATGATATAGGAATTCCAGACTGTAAAAAGAAATATAAATCAACCGAGGGCCGGCTGCAGGAGATAGAAGGTCCACCGATTGTGAGAAAAATTCTTGAA
Organism: Actinomycetota bacterium; assembly: GCA_023475715.1. Next base: position 1,625 of record JAMCVO010000552.1, on the reverse strand, counting down.
AGCTTGAGTATAAATGAAGAAATAATAAAAGAAGTTTGTGAAATTGTTGGTTGCCACCATAGCCCAGGTGAAATTGAAACTATGAATTTTAAAATAATATGGGATGCTGACTGTCTGGTTAATCTGCCTGATTTTTATGATATTAAAGATAAGACAAAGCTGGCAGAAATTATAAATAAAACTTTCATGACTGAATCTGGCCTTAAAAAAGCAAAAGAAATATATTTGTAGTCCATTATAATATTTTTAATAAAATTAAGCTTATGAAAATTGGAAAAACTCTTTATGTAAAAAATGATAAAGAATATATAGGTTTCATGAAAGAAACAAATAAATAATATTAAATCAAAATCTTTTATCGAACTAATAGTGATGCCAGTGTTATTTCTTTAATCTTATTTTCAACCAACGCTTCCAATGAGTTCAGTTTTGATTTTAGCTCACAACTAATTTGATTAGGGCATATTTTTTTCTTAAAAAGGCATTCAGTGAGTTTGAATTTACCCTGAAATATTTCCATTAAATCTAAAATATATATCTTTTCTGGTTTTCTAGCCAGCTCAAATCCACCATTTTTACCTTTATATGATTTAAGTACCCCACTTCCGCTAAGGGACTGAAGAATTTTTCTTAAAAACGGTCTTGGTGCACCAAATTCTTTAACTAATTCTGTTATAGAAATTATCCTATCCTTATTTCTGGCAATATAGATAAGTGCCCTGATTGAATAATCTGTATCTCTTGTAATTAATTTCATAATATTCTAATATTCGTTTATTATAAATTTTTTTAATATATTTGTGTATATGATACATTAATAGTATCATTTTGTCAATTGACTTTCACTTGCAGTATAAATTCCATAAGGAAGGTCTGCTATTGCCGCAAGGATACTGTACCAATTGCCAGGGATAAAACTAGCCAAAATACTGTTACTATTATTGTGCTATAAAATTATACTTAAAAAAAGTATGGAAAGAAACAAAAAATATAATTAGTCATAATAAGGATAAATTCCTTTTTATTTTTTATATATATATATATATATAAAAAATGTATCAATTGTTAAAAAATTAAGCGGAGATTAGAAATGAAAAGAAATTATTTGAGGTATCTTTTGGTGTTTATAACTTTATCAATAGCAGCCCTTGCTCTGGCAGGATGCACAAGCTCAGGCAGCACAGCTACTACAGCTACAGCTACAACCGCAACTGCAGCAACGACTGCAGGAGGGGCAGGTGCAAAAAATGAGATTAGTATACAGGGAAATGCGTTTAATCCAGATAGCTTAACTGTTAAGGTCGGAGAAACTGTTACCTGGATAAATAATGACTCCTATGCGCATACAGTAACTGCTAAAACCGGTGAATTTGATAGCGGCAATATGGCAAGCGGTGCAGAATTTAGCTTTACCTTTGATAAAGAAGGCACCATTGACTATATCTGCGGTATTCATACTTTTATGACAGGCAAGATTGTTGTTACAAAATAGTAGTAAAATCAATAATTGGATAAATAATTAAAAACCAAGAAATTTATTAGTATTTTAAATATTAACGAAAAATAGAAAGAAGCAAATAATATGAATATTAAAAATTCAAAAACATTAATTTGATAATCCTGGA
>JAMCVO010000682.1 GCA_023475715.1 Actinomycetota bacterium | reverse complement strand
TTTGATAGCTCCTTTATATCGCCGATGAAGTCTATGGCTTTCTGCCACTCACCAATAAACCGTAATGCAAGACGATTTGGCGGATATAAACTGTCACTGCATTCTGGCAGTGAAAAATTTTCTGTATATAAAATATTGGCTGAGGAAACAGAAGGTCTTTATCATGTAAAAACATGCGGAACAAGCTGGCTGGAAGCAGTCAGAGTAGTAGCATTAAAAAATCCCGAACTTTTTTGTGAAATATATGATTATGCTCTTAGCATTTTCGAACATGATAGAAAGTCTTACAGCTTGGTCACCAAAATATCATCTATCCCAAAAATTGACAATATTCCTAAAGAGAAATTACCGGATCTTTTAAATTTAACTGAATGCCGGCAGATGATACATGTGTCCTTTGGTTCAATTTTAAGTAAAAAAAATGACAAATATATTTTTAAAGACAGGATTTGCAGAACGCTGTTTGAAAATGAATCTCTTCATTATGAATACGTTAGAGAAAATATAAAAAAACATCTTGAATTATTAAGTATATAAAATAGGATAAATTTCATAACTATTATTGGGAAAAAATAATGAAAATATTGAATATTTTTAGTCTTGAAGGTAAAAATTCTGTAATTATAGGTGGTGGAGGTATATTGGGGTCTTCTATTGCATCAGGTCTTGGAAGAGCTGGCAGCAGAATTGCAATATGCGACATTAATAACACTGGAGCTATTACAGAAAAATTGGAAAATGAACACATAAAAGTAAAAGGCTATTATGTTGATGTTATGGACAAAGATAAAATCGAGAATTGTAAGAATGAGGTATTAAAAGATTTTGGCAGGATCGATATACTTGTAAATGCTGCAGGCGGTAACTTAAAGGAAGCTACAACAAGCAGTGATCTTTCATTTTTTGATTTAAAACTTTCTGCAATGGAAAAAGTAATAGGGCTTAACCTTTTTGGAGGAGCAATACTGCCCGCTCAGTCTTTCGGCAAGGTCATGTCTGAAAATAAAGATGGAGGTTCAATAATAAATATTTCCTCCATGAATTCAATCAGACCTCTTACCCGTATTCCAGGTTATTCTGCAGCAAAAGCTGCTGTAAGTAATTTTACACAATGGCTGGCAGTATATTTAGCTCAGGAGTATAACAATAAATTAAGAGTGAATGCAATTGCCCCCGGATTTTTTTCTACACAGCAAAATCACTATCTTTTATTTGATGAAAATGAAGTTTTAACTGAGAGAGGTAAATCGATTATAACCCATACTCCGATGGGTGATTTTGGGAAACCCGAAGATCTTATCGGTGTCTGTATATGGCTGGCATCTGAAGCTTCAAGGTTTGTAACAGGTACAGTTATACCAATTGACGGGGGTTTTAATGCTTATTCCGGAGTTTAATTATTTTTTAATAAATAATTTTAGTTTCAATTACTTGGAGGAAGTGATAGTTGTCCCAAGTTTAAATAAATCAATTTAAACATAATTTTAATAAATATTTCAATAATAATTAGATTGTATGTCTGTAATATGTAATCAAATTTGAATATTGATCTATAGCGCATGAAAATGTGACAACCTTATATCTTATGATTAAAAAAGGGATAAAAATGGAAAAAAAAGACATAGCAATGATAGGATTGGGGCCAATGGGTTCAAATCTTTCTCTTAATATCGAAAGTAAAGGGTACTCGGTATCTGTTTATGATGTAAATAAAACCTATACAATAGTTTTATTTCAGGTAAAGCAAAGAATAAGAAAATTTTTCCTTATTTTGATATTCATGATCTGGTAACTTCTTTAAAATCTCCTAAAAAAATTTTTTTGATGATTAAATCAGGAAATCCCGTTGATGAGGTCATAGTAAAGCTCCTGCCTTTGCTTACTAAGGGTGATTTGATTATTGACGGAGGCAATTCTTATTTTAAGGATACTATAAGGAGAAGTGAGGAATTGTCTGAAAAAGGTATCCTCTATATTGGTGCCGGGATTTCCGGCGGGGAGGAAGGAGCACTTAAAGGGCCTGCCATAATGCCCGGCGGTCCGATAGAGGCTTATAATCTGGTTAAGGATATATTCAATAAAATAGCAGGCAAAGCGGAAGATCGGATTCCATGTGCAAGTTATATCGGACCAGGAGGAGCAGGCCACTTTGTGAAGATGGTTCATAATGGAATAGAATATGGCGATATGCAGCTTATCGGAGAATGTGTCTGGACACTTAAGAATACATTGGGTTTAAGTGCTGAAGAAATCTCGGATATTTTGTTTGGCTGGAACAAACCTGATGATGTACTTAATTCATATCTTATAGAAATTACAGGCAAAGCAATGAGAGAAAGAGATAAAGGTTCAAGTCAATTTTTGGTAGACAGAACTGCGGATATTACAAGGATGAAAGGTACAGGAACATGGACAGTACAGAGCGCACTTGAGTTACTCGTTCCTATTCCCACGATTACGTCTGCGGTATTTTCCAGAGAAATGTCTGAAAATAAGGATTTGAGGCTTATTATATCTAAAGAGCTGCATTATAATAAAAGCAAATATACCGGTGGAAAAGACCAGTTAATTAACATGGCTCATGATTCACTCTATATCTCCAAAATTTCTTCCTATGCTCAAGGATTTGCTCTTCTTGAAGCAGCATCCAGGAAATATGATCTTAATCTTGATATGAGTAAAATTGCCAAAGGATGGCGGGCAGGATGCATAATAAGAGCACAGTTTTTAAACGAGGTAGCAAAGGGATATGAGATAAATCCGGACTTATCGAACTTGCTGGCAGCACCTGAATTTAAGAAATATGTAAACAAAAATATTGGTAAATTAGCTTCCTTTATAAATATTGCTCACGAGGTAGGGGTTCCTGTAATGGCAATGGACAATGCATATGATTATATAATCCAGATGACAAGTCCTATATATTTACTGTAACAGGTATCTGCGCAGCAGAGAGATTATTTCGGAGCGCATGGTTATTTTAAGCTTGAAGAGAGCAGTGCTGAAGTTTTAAGAGATAAGAATGGAAACTATATGGAATATCATACTGAATGGATGGAAGAAAAACATCCGGAAAAATTATTATAGTAAATGGGATTTGTATGGAGTTTTTTGAAAATATTGACAAAGGATTTTCTGAAGAGGACTTAAGTACTTTTCTTTCCAGTATTCTAAGTAAAATAAAAAATGCCGAAAAAGCACTAATTATTCATCCGGATTATACCAGAGTTGACTTTACAGACAAGATAGTTCCAATGATGCTGAAAAATCTGAAAGCAAATGGTACCGAAAAATTTGACTTTTTAAATGCCGGTGGCACCCACAGGCAAATGTCAGAACCTGAGATTCTTAAAAAACTTGGCTTGGAAAAAAAAGAAAACTGCATGAGCTTTTATAACCATGAATTTAATAATTCCGATAATCTTAAAACAATCGGAAATATCTCTTTGGAATTTGTGAAGGAAAAAACTGCTGGCCAGCTTAACCATTTCATACCTGTTACAGTAAATAAATTGATTTTGAAGGATTATGATCTGATTATTGCTATCAGTGGTACTGTTCCTCATGAAGCAAGCGGTTATTCCGGTGGACTTAAAATTTTTTTCCCCGGGATATCTGGTCCGGAAGTAATAGACCTTTTTCATTGGGCGGCTGTAATGATAGGTTTGCCGGATATTATAGGAACGATGAACAATAATGCCAGGGATATAATAAATGAAGGTTCAAGATATATATTTAAAAAAATAAAAGCCGAAATAATGTCTTTTAATATGGTAAATATTCCAGAAAACAATAAAATAATTCCAGTTGGACTTTACATAGACAAAGGTTTTAACGGCTTTATCAAAGCATATGAGTCAGCTTCCCTTGCAAGTTCCAAGGTGCATATTAAATGTATAAACAGCCCAATAAACCAGGCAGTGCAGGTTATTCCTGAGTATTATGATGAAATATGGACCGCTGGAAAAGGTTCGTATAAACTTCAGAAACAAGGAGTAATTGCCGATGGCGGGGAGATTATTCTTTATGCCCCTCATATAAAATGCTTTCACTCTAACAAAGAGATAAATAATGAAATAATAAGTCTTGGCTATCACTGCAGGGATAAAATATGCTTTCTCCTTAAATCCAATGATAAGATATCCAGAAATACTGCTGCTCATTTAATTAATGTGACAGGACCAGGAGTGTTAGATAAGACAACAAAAAAAGAGAAGCTTCATTTATTATAT
>JAMCVO010000308.1:369-4246 GCA_023475715.1 Actinomycetota bacterium | reverse complement strand
AAAGAAGATATAATTTTTTTAGGATACCCTGACTTCGGAACCATGGATATTTTTACCGAATACTGGGATAAAAATAGACCTTATTCAAACATATTGGAGAGAATTTCAAATGTGCCATATGATGAGTGTAAATCACCCGGAGCCCCTTATATAGGTCAGAGCATTTTGAGCGACATTGAAGATATTTTGAAAGATTTTAAGCCATCAAAAATCATAGTATCAAGCCCTATTGATTTAAACAGGGATCATCAGGCGCTGTATTTGTTTTTAAGAATAGCCTTATGGGACTTAAGACAGGACATAGGCAGCCCACAGTTTTATTCTTATTTGGTTCATGCTAAGGACTGGCCTTTGCCAAGGGGGATGCATATTGACAGTATATTGGATATTCCATCTGCAATTCATGGTATAGGAGAGGACTGGATAAATTATTACCTTTCAACAAAAGAGATTGAGAATAAAAGTAATGCAGTCACTCAATATGTCAGTCAGATAAGATACAGCCCCTTATTTCTTGTTTCATTTGTAAGGAAGAATGAACTTTTTTCTGTTTTTAAGGATATTAGCATCGACAGAAATAAGGAATTTTATATAGATGAATCTAATCCGGTTAAAACAGAAAAATCTCAAAGTAATGCCCAAACCGGTTATGAAAGTAAGAATCTTAGCAAAGTAAGCTACAAACTTGATGGAGATTTTTTGATTATAAAACTAGGTTTGAAAAGAAGGATAGATCAGGCGTTTGGAATATCGATTTATCTTATAGGTTATAATAATACTAAAAATTTCTTCGAAATGCCAAAAATTCATATCGATCTGAATATAAAAGGAATAAGTATAAAAGATAAATTTGATTTAGTTGAAAAAAAGGATTTCAGTTATGATTATCAGGGAAATGACTTGATTCTGAAAGTACCGCTAAAGGTAATTGGCACACCTGATTTTATATTATCACACATAAAGACTCATTCAGGTGACATTATTCTGGATGATACTGCATGGCGTGTCCTTAAGATAAAATATTGAACAATTGATTAAAACAATTTATTAACACAAATTGTTTATCTTTAATAATAGAAAAACCTGAAAATCAGGTTATTGAAAATACAAGTTCGTTTACGGAATTAATGAATGATTTATTTTTAATACGAAGATATGAGAATAAAGACAGAAAAGCGGTAAGAAAGATAGCCTGCGATTCTGCTTTTATGGGTGAGCCTTGTGAAATATTTTTTAAAGGCCGGGATTTTTTAGCTTGATATATTAACATCATATTTTACGGATTATGAACCGGAATCATGTTTTGTAGCTGAAGCAGACAATTTAGTTGCCGGTTATCTGATTGGAACCAAAAACAGCACTAATTTCAGGAAGGTTTTTTTAATCAAGATTTTGCCTGGTTTAATTTTTAAATTTATTTTTAAAGGAATAATCTTCAGTAAAAAAAATATTTTGTATTTTTTCAATTTATTTCGCAGTCTGATAAAAGGAGAATTTCGCAGTCCTGAAATTAATAAAGAATATCCGGCACTGCTTCATATTAATATTGATGAAAAATACAGAAAGATGAAAATAGGTACGGCTCTTATTAAAAACTATTTGGATTATTTGAAGTCAATAGAAGTATGCGGGGTTCATTTAAATGCTAAATCAGTTCATGCAGCAGTTTTTTTTGAAAAAATGGGATTTACAAGGATATGGGAAATAAAAAGAACATATTTTGTTTACTTGTTAAATAAACCTTTTATATATTATTATTATGCAAAAAATATAACAACAAATAGTAGCTAAGGGAAAAAATGGATATTAAACATGAAGTCTTAAATAAATGGATTGATGAAATGGCCAAGCTTTGCAATCCCCAAAAGATTGTTTTGATCAATGGCTCGGAGGAAGAAAGAGAAAAACTTGAAAATGAAGCTTTAAGCACAGGAGAATTGATACTGCTGAACCAGGAGAAACTTCCCGGATGTGTACTGCACAGGACTGCGCTTAATGATGTTGCAAGAACCGAGAATTTAACTTTCATATGTACTTCAAAAAAAGAAGAAGCCGGGCCGACAAATAACTGGATGAGTCCCGGGGAAGGCTATGAAAAGGCAGGTAATATTTTTAAAAACTCCATGTCCGGCAGAACTATGTATGTAATACCATTTTCTATGGGTCCGGTTGGTTCTCCATTCAGTAAAATAGGAGTTGAAATAACTGACAGTATTTATGTGGTTTTAAATATGAGAATCATGACCAGAATAGGTAAGAAGGTACTTGATAGCTTGGGAATTAACGGAGAGTTTACAAAATGCCTGCATTCTAAAGCTGACCTGGATATTAACAGAAGATTAATTCTTCATTTTCCGGAGGACAATACAATATGGAGTGTCGGTTCAGGATATGGCGGAAATGTTTTGCTGGGCAAGAAATGCCTGGCTCTTAGAATCGCCAGCTATATAGGCAGGCAGGAAGGATGGATGGCCGAGCATATGTTAATTTTAGGCATAGAGAAGCCTTCAGGTGAAACAAATTATATTGCTGCCGCATTCCCAAGCGCATGTGGTAAAACCAATCTTGCCATGCTTGTTCCACCCGAAGGTCTAAGGTCAAAAGGTTACAAGGTCTGGACTGTTGGGGATGACATAGCCTGGATGAGGATAAAGGAAGACGGATCACTATGGGCTATTAATCCTGAGTCGGGATTTTTTGGTGTAGCTCCCGGAACAAACAGCAAGAGCAATCCCAATGCGGTTAAGACAATTCAAGAAAACACTATTTATACAAACGTCTTGCTTAAAACTGATGGAACAGTGTGGTGGGAAGGCGGAGATGGCCCTGTTCCTTCTGAGGGAATAGACTGGATGGGAAATCCTTGGAAACCAGGAATTATCGGGGATGATGGTAAACCAAAAAAGGGTGCTCATCCTAACTCAAGATTCACAGCACCTATTTCTCAATGCCCTTCGGTTTCTTCTCATTTTGAAGATCCCAAAGGGGTTCCAATAACAGCGATTATTTTTGGCGGAAGGAGAGCAAGTGTTGCACCTCTTGTTTATCAGTCATTTAACTGGCAGCACGGAGTCTTTTTAGGTTCAATAATGGCATCTGAAATTACTGCAGCCCAGTATGGCGCACAGGGAGTTGTGAGAAGGGACCCGATGGCGATGATACCTTTCTGCGGGTATAACATGGCAGATTATTTCAGACACTGGCTTGAAATGGGCAGAAAATTAAAAAATCCTCCAAAAATATTTCATGTAAACTGGTTCAAAACAGATGAAAATGGTGAATTTTTATGGCCTGGTTACGGAGATAATTTAAGGGTTCTTGAATGGATAGTTGAAAGAAGCAAGGAAGAAATAAATGCCGTTAAATCCCCGATTGGGTACATACCCGATAAGAATGATCTTGATTTAACTGGTTTGGATTTAACTAAAGAGGCCTTAAACAAATTGTTTAATGTAAACAGGGAGGAATGGGATAAGGAGACAAAAGATATAGGGGAGTTTTATGATAAATTTGGCAGCAGACTTCCGGAAGAGTTAAATAAAGAACTTGACGATCTTATAAAAAGACTTGGATAATTTAGATAAGACTTGTCTATTACAATATTTTAGTTTTTTAATAAAAATTTAAAAATAATGTATTGGGACTTGCGACATCTAATTCTGTAAATCCATCCTGTACATTAATAATCCGCTGCAGGGTTTAGGATAGAAATAAGTTGATTTCTGCGGCATTACTTTGCCTTTAAATGAAAGATATTGGACATCTTTAATACTTGGAGCATTTAAGATAATTCCCATATCATAGGTAATATCTTCGTTGACTTTATGCATTAGTTCGTTAATCGAATGAGTATAGTCTATTTGTTCTGTTTTTAGAC
>JAMCVO010000308.1:0-359 GCA_023475715.1 Actinomycetota bacterium | reverse complement strand
TCATTCATTCTGCTTCATTTTAGACTGGATAGAAGATCTTCAATAATAAGCTTGTGCAAAATCCTTACGTCAAGATTTTCAAAAATTTCATCCTCTTTGTTTAAATTTCCATAGATATCGGTTAATTTTTTGTCTAAAACTGCAAAAATAACACTTTTGTCTGCAAAAATGAAGCAGAATGAATGAATGCCTCTGGTTTTACTGTCATTCATGTAATTATTTATATTATTTAAAAGGTCATTTTTCACTGCATCAGTGTATGAATCCTCAGGATATTTGCGGAATATATCTTTATACTCAATAATGCTGAAGTATTTTTTTAATCTTAGCTTTATATCACCTCGACTTGTACAGTTTTT
>JAMCVO010000489.1 GCA_023475715.1 Actinomycetota bacterium | reverse complement strand
AGAATTTTTTTTCTTCAAGCAAAGGCAGTTTAAAAGTATTTCTTCAATTCCCGGGATGAAAGAGCGAACCATTATTCTTGATGGCTTTTCAAAAATATATGCCATGACAGGATGGAGACTGGGGTATGGAGTAATGGCAAAAGAGCTTGCAGAGCAGGCAATAAGGCTCCAGACAAATGTTGATACCTGTAGTGCAACATTTACACAATATGCCGGGATAGAAGCTTACAGGGGACCACAGGATGCTACCTATGAGATGGTTAGGGAATTTAAGGAAAGAAGAGATCTGATTGTTAAAGGCTTGAATGATATTAAAGGCATTAGCTGCTTGCTTCCTGATGGAGCATTCTATGTATTTCCAAATGTAACAAAAGTATGCAAGAGTCTTGGATTGCAAGATTCAAAAGAGCTGCAGCAGCTGATTTTGCACAAAGCTGATGTTGCAGTTCTTCCAAGAACATCTTTTGGAGTAAAAAATGTTGGAGAAAAAGAAGAATATATACGACTTTCTTATGCAACATCAAAAGAAAATATAATAGAGGGGTTAAGAAGAATTAAAAACCTTCTAGAAAATTATAAGTAAATAATAAATATTTTATAGAGAATTTTAACCAAGGATCTGGTCTGCTTCTGAGATATGTATGATTATTTGGCCAGGTAAGCTGCTCCCAGAGCTCCTGTAATTTCGGGTTGTTCAGGTATATTTATTTTAACTCCAAGCTTTTCTTCAAGAGCTTTTACAACTGCAAGATTTTTTGCAACGCCTCCAGTCATGCACACAGGTTCTTCTAACCCAATGCGTTCAACCATCGATACGATTTTATTTACAATTGAATAGACTAACCCCTTTATAATTTTATTCTTATCGATTCCCTGTCCGATAAGAGATACAACTTCTGATTCCGCAAAAACGGTGCAGGTAGAAGAGATATCAACTTTTTCATTTGTTTTAATAAAAATCTCACCAAAATGTTCAAGTTTTATTTCAAGAGCTCGTGCCATTACTTCCAAAAATCTGCCTGTGCCTGCGGCACATTTGTCATTCATTAAAAAATCCACCGGACTTCCTGATTCATCGAGCTTTATTACCTTGCTATCCTGACCCCCAATATCAATTACGGTCCTTACTGTTGTAAAGTAATTAAGAACACCACGAGCATGGCAGCTTATCTCAGTTATATTTTTGTTTGCAAAAGGAATATTTATCCTGCCGTATCCGGTTGCCACTATAGAAGAAACATCTTCTTTGCTTATAGATGCTTGCAGGCAAACTTCTTCAAAAGCTCTGAGCGCAGCATCTTTACTGTTTGCGCCTGTTGGAATAATAACATAAGCAACAAGTTTGCTTTTGACATCCAAGTCTTTATTATCCCCGGATAAAATAACAGCTTCCGTTGAAACTGAACCTACATCCACTCCGCAAGTATACATTCCTGCCCTTTCTTTTTTGATATATAGTTGGTTTTTAATAAAGTCAATTTTGTTTAGAGTTAATTATTTCCATAAAGCCCTGAATTCTGGTAAGTATCTGCCCCTCTGAAGAGTTATTTTTATTAAGGCAGTCACCATCAAGAATAAGGGTAGAAATATTATTATCTCTCAAAGTATCTTTTATTATTCTTGCGCTGCCGTTACTGTGTCTGCATCCCCAATGTGCAAATAATATCACACCATCTATCCTATAGCTGCTGACCATTTCAAGTATGGCTGCCATCCTGTTTTCAACGCTCCCATTAAGTGGGTGGGATAACATTTTTAATGCCAGGCTGTCAAAAGGTTTTTCCTCATCAAGTTCCGGCCAGTAAACCTGGTTGATCTCTTCAAAGACGACCCTGTAATTATTACTTTCCAGAATTTCGAAGATATTGTTTTTATAATATGGTTTAAGGTGAAGCCATAGTATCCTTTTAACCTTTCCAGATTTCTGCTTTACTTTAATATTAGAATTGATTTTTTTATTACCGCAAGACCTATTTTGCATTTCAAGAAAATCTTTAAGCTCCAGATAGATATTTTTATAAATAGCCACTGCATCTTTTGTCCCAGCCAAACCATGGAACGGAAGAATGAAATTTAACCCATTGAAATGTTTCGGATAAATTAAAAGTTCTTTCCTGATATCGTTTACTTTCACAGCCCAATATCTGAATTCATTTGACAATCTCAATGTATCTCTGAACTTATCCATATCAAGCTGCTTTTCCATTTTTCTACAGATGCTTACACTAATGTCCTCAAGCTGGGATGCCAGGTATTTTATGGATTCAGCAGTTTTTTTATAAGGAACATCTACAAGATAAAAATTATCTTCAATATTATATTTTTTTGCATCAATATAAAAAGTTTTTTGTGCAGCATCGCATGCAAGGCTTGAACAAATTAAAAACTGCGGCATCGGAAACAAGTCAAGTTCAACTGCGCCAGATGCGCTTCTGTGGAAAGTGCAGAGATCGGGTGTATACCATTGAGACGAAGCTTCTTTCAGGGTTTTATCTGTAAGCCCAAGGCCTGCAGTAAATCCTGCCATTACTTCAGGTAAAAATGGTATCAAATCAAGGGAATACAGCAATTCATATGGCAGAAAAAGGGACCCATAAGCAACGGGATTTTTTTTGGAATAAGCTTTTTTTATATTTTTAATGGTTGCAATGTTTAGATATTTGTCAGATTTGGATGCAAACGTCATTCCATAAGCAGGAAGAACCGGCCAGCTTCCAATAATGCCAAGTATTTTTTCTATGTAATCTTTGTTAAGATTTTTTTGAATCTTAATTTTTAATGTTTCTTTAATATTTTCAGTAAATCCCATTTTATATTACTTTCTTTTTATTTAAGTGATCTATAAAATTTCCAGGAATGCCTGAATTCTTGTTTTTATCTGGCCTTCTGAAAAATTGTTATGTTCAATTTCCAGAAATAAACTCTGCGTATCTATTTCGTTTAGCTGTTGCCTTAAAAGCGGGTAAAAAAGAAGGGTATTATCACAAAATTTCATGCTCAGGAAAATAACACCTTTTATATTGTTATTTATAACATTTTCTTTAACCTCATTTAATTTTATTCCAAGATTTGCCATTCTCATACATTGAGGTTTTTTTAAATATCTTGCTGCAATTGATCCAAGCAGGTTTTCAATGGTACTATTTTTAGAAGCATTTTCCTTATCTTCCACAAGTCCTTCATAATATCTGCTTGAATTGCAAAGATCAGAAGCAGCAATTTTGCAATTTAGCTCTTTAAAACTTTTCCACAGTTTGCTTTCATTTATGAAGTTACCAATAATCATTATTCTGGGTATTAAACTTTCATTTTCACCATTACCAATGCTTTCAAGCGCTGCTGATTCTTCTGAAATTTTTTCCAGGTAAGTATGCAAATCCTGGATAAATATTCCTGACTCCGATATCATGGATAATTTTAAAATATCAAAATAATCTGAATTGTCAATCAGCCCATCGAACTCGCTATAGTAATGGTTCAATTTTTTTAAAAGAGTTCTTTTCTTATTAGCAAACTCTATTGATTTCTTCAAGAGATCAAATTCAATTTTAGATTTTTTAAGTTCGCCTAAAAAACCTGAAAGTTCGAATAAATTGTTGGAGAAATGCTTTATTGCGGCATCAGTATTTATCCTGGGAACATCCAGCATGAATGATGGTGTCTGCGGTTTGTATTTTTTACAGATATCATACAATCTTCGCATGCCATCGCAGGAATTAGTGAAAATAATTGCACTTAAACTGCTGATATCATTTAATATGCTTTCCCAGCTTGACTTTAAGTAAGGGCAAAAGTTTGTAGGAAAATAACCTTCGGCTTTATTAACTCTGTCTTCACCAAGTATCCTGGTTGGAGTAAATCCTGCAGAAATGATTATTTCTTCCGGCATGTAAGTACAAAGCCATCCGATACGAAGCCTTTTATCTTTTGTTGTTTTAAAGGAATTTGAAAAATGATTACTAATGTTTCTTATCTGGTTTTCCGGTTCTGTCATATTTTAAAAGAGTTATTGCTGAATTATATTCTTTCCTATGACTTCTTCGTTGCGGACAAATGCTTCATAAATTCCAACATGTCCCCAAAAATCTTCAATGTAGAGCCCGTCAATCTGCCCGCTATCTTTACCATCCACAGTAATTTTGACTTTTTTTATTTCTTCGAAATTTGTCAAAGTGTTTACAATTGAATAAATTGCAAGTATTTCTGTTGTGGAACTGTGAGGTATTTGCTCACTTGTAATAATTTCTTTACTGA
>JAMCVO010000047.1 GCA_023475715.1 Actinomycetota bacterium | reverse complement strand
TATATATCATACCTTCATCAATTACTTGTTCTGAAAGTTTTGTTCTCTGATCATACATTGTCATCACAACTCCTGCAATTATCAATTTTTCATTTAAATTTTCCCTTACCAGATTTATGGTGTTTATTAATTGCCCGAGGCCTTCCAGGGCATAATATTCGCACTGTATTGGTATTAAAACTTCTGCCGCAACTGTAAGAGCATTTATTGTTAGAAGTCCTAAGGCAGGAGGACAATCTATAATTATAAAATCAAAATCTTGCTTTATTTTTTCTATTGTATGCTGCAGCTTATATTCTCTCTTTAAAGTTGAAACAAGCTCTACCTCTGCCCCCGCAAGCTGTATTGATGAAGGTATGATATATAAATTATCAAACGGTGTTTTTAGTATTGCGTTTTGCGGTTCCTCATTTGATATAAGGATATCATAAATATTTTTATCAACTTGTTCACGAGTGATGCCTAATCCGCTGGTTGAATTACTTTGTGGATCCAGGTCTATTAATAATGTTTTATAACCAAGATCTCCAAGGCAGCTCGACATATTTACTGCAGTTGTGCTTTTGCCAACACCACCTTTTTGATTGGCAATTGCAATTACCCTGCCAAAATATTTTTTTTCAGGTTTATCAATATTTTTGCTGACATCAGCATCTCTATTTATAACCGTGTCCTTAATATTAGTATCTTTATCAACATCAATATCTTTAATATCAACATCTTTCTCAATAGCAGTATTTCTATTAAGATTACTATTTTTTTCAATATCTGAATCTTTATTGGCATTTATATCATTATTCATACCTTCATTTTTACCTACACCAGCATCCATATATTTAGCTTGTCTTTCTTCCTTCATTCTTCTGAATTTAAAAAACCTTTTTAGAAACATTGATATTTAGAATAAAATTGATATTAGATATTACTTTAAATATTAAATTATGTATATGTATAAATATACAAATACCCTTATATGCCATGATACATATAGCTGGCTGCCCCTGCCTGGATTATTCTACTAAGGGCTTTTTTAATATTTTAGCATATTTTCTTGGATATTTATATAAAGTACTTGTCACTTTTATAATTGATAAAAAGGCTCTATACTCATCAAGGTTTGGGACTTTTACATCAAATATTTTATCTATTTTACCACCTAAAACTGGAATCATGTTTTTGTATTGCTCAATTTCATCATGTAATTTCTTACTTTTATAAAGAATTGTCTTGCCGCCAATTTTGCAGAAAGGCAGCATCAGTTCACATATTATGTTAAACTTTCCAACTGCTCTGGATAAAACAATATCAAAATTTTCTCTGTAATTATTATCATGTCCAAGATACTCCGCATTGCCTTCGATTATATACACGTTTGCCAAATTAAGTTCATGAACTGCCTCTTTTAAGAATTTAATAGCTTTAGATTTTTTATCCATCAAATAAACATGCTTGTCTTTTAAAAATATAGAAATTAAAATTCCCGGCAGACCCGCTCCTGTACCTATATCCAGTATTTTGAAATCTTCCCCTTCCCTAGTTGTAAAAAAATAATTGGAATACTTAAATATTGATAAACTATCAATTACATGTCTGATAAGTATATCCTGCCTTAACTTAGTACCGACAAGGTTAGATTGTTTGTTGTGCTTCAATAAAATATCAATATATTTTTCTATTTTACCAATATCTGCTTCAGTAAAACTCAAACTAATCTCATTTAAAGAATCTGTCAAAATTTTTTTATTATCCATTAATGTTTAAACCTATTTTAAAAATATCATCAGGATCGAAATATCGGCCGGAGAGACACCTGCAATCCTTGAAGCTTGCCCTAATGTTTCAGGAAGATATTTAGACAATTTTTCTTGGGCTTCAAAAGTCAGACCCTTAATTCGAAAATAATCTATATTTTTTTTAATCTTAAATTCTTCCAGCTTCTTCATTCTTTTAATCCCAAGCATTTCCCTTTCAATATAACCTTTATATTTAATATTTATCTCTGCTTGTTCAAGAATATCTTTATCATAATTTTTGTCATTAGTTTTTATGCTGCCTGAAAACTTGTTTCCGAAGAAATATTTAAATATGCTATCGATTTTTACTTCCGGTCTTTTCAGCAATTTATAAATACTTGTAGAAGTGTTTATTGTCGAAGTTCCTATCGCCTTTAAAAAATCGTTGTTATATTCATCAGGATTAATTGTATATTCATTTAACATTTCAATAAGTGATTCTATTTTTTGTTGTTTTTTAATAACTTTTTCATAATCAGAATTGTTTATTAACCCTATATCAAAACCAATTTTTGTCAATCTGATGTCTGCATTGTCTGGTCTCAAAAACAATCTGTACTCTGAGCGGGATGTATACATCCTATAAGGTTCATAAAGTTCTTTTGTTATTAAATCATCTATTAATACTCCTATATAACTACAACTTCGTTTTAAAATTAAAGGAGGCTGTCCTGCTAGTTTTAAGGCAGCATTTACTCCGGCAACAAAACCTTGTGCTGCAGCTTCTTCATATCCGGATGTCCCATTAATTTGTCCTGCAAAAAAAAGATTTTCAATTAACTTTGATTCAAGAGTATGATTTAATTGATTTGGTAATAAAAAATCATATTCCACTGCATAGCCTGGCCTAATTATCTTTGCATTTTCAAGACCTGCAACAGAATTAACAATAAGTTGTTGAATATCTGCCGGCATACTTGTAGTTAAACCCTGCAAATACATTTCGTTTGTATATTTACCCTCAGGCTCAACAAATACCGGATGTCGTTTTTTTTGCTCAAAATTGATAACTTTTCTATCAATTGAGGGGCAATGACGGGGCCCATGTGTTTTAACCATACCAGATTTTATTGGGGATTTATCAATATTATCTCGAATAATATTATGAGTTTTTTCATTTGTATATGTTAAGTAGCTTGGGATATTGTCATAAACTTTTTTTGAATTCCAAAATGAAAAACTCATTGGAATATTTTCCCCTGGTTGGATAAACATTTTTAAAAAATCAATTGTTCTTTTATCGACTCTTGGTGGAGTTGCTGTTTGGAATCTATCCATAATAAAACCTAAGTTTTTCAGATTATTTGTTAAATTCATGGCGGGGTATTCCCCCATCCTTCCCGCTTCATAGTCTTTATTTCCAACTATTATTCTTCCTCTTAAAAATGTGCCTGTTGATATAATAACCGCCTTTCCATTAAAAATAATACCACTTTCCAGGCTTACACCTGCAATTGCATCCTTTTTAAATATTATTTTATTAACGATACCCTGCCTAAGAGTCAAATTTCTGGTGTTTTCTATTACTTTTTTCATCTCAATTTCATATTCTTTTTTATCAATTTGCGCACGAAGAGCCTGAACCGCAGGACCTTTACTTCTATTAAGAATTCTTAGTTGTATTAATGTTTTATCTGAAGTTCTTGCCATTTGACCACCCATTGCATCAAGCTCAAGCACTAAATTAGTCTTCCCTACTCCTCCAATTGCAGGATTGCAGGGCATCAATGCTACCTTATCCAAATTAATAGTTAGTATCAATGTTTTAAATCCAAGTCTGGCACAAGCAAGAGCTGCTTCGCAGCCTGCATGCCCGGCACCAACAACAATGACATCATATTTGATTTTTGTTATATCTTCTAAATTCATTTTTAAAATAAAACAAATTAATGTTTCTTAAAAAATTAGTTATTTTTCAATGTTTCACGTGAAACATTGTTAATATATGCTGCTAATACAAATATATCCAAAGGTTTAACTCCTACCAGCCTTGAAGCTTGTTGAATATTGCGTGGATGATACCTCTCAAGACTCGAAATAGCTTCCTTAGATATGTTTTTGATTTTTTGATAATTGATATCTTCTGGAATTCTAATACCTGAATGAGATTTAAATTCTTCTATTTTATCAATTTCTCTTTTTAAATATAATTCATATTTGATATTAATTATTAAACTATTTAATTCTTTATCATTTAGGTTAAATGTATTTTTTATTATATCAATACTATTTTTACTTAAATTATCCTGTTTTATATCCTCGATCATTTTTTTACTATTAAAATATTTACTCTTCTTAATATTTGAATAGGCCTCATCAATTTTTTCATATTTTTTAGTAATATCGTCTACTTTTTTTTCATAACCTATTTTTTTTAATATTTTAGACATCCTAATATCAGCATTATCATGTCTGTGATATAATCTAAATTCGTTTCTGGAGGTTAACATCCTGTAAGGTTC
>JAMCVO010000119.1 GCA_023475715.1 Actinomycetota bacterium | reverse complement strand
AACTTCATTAACTGTATTTTCAAGACTACCCTTAACTCCAATGGTTTTAAATACTATGGATTTAAGTTCATTAAATAAAGGATGAGATTTGTTTAGTTTATAATATTTTTGCATACCCTTATAATTTGAAATAAAGATATCTTCTTTTTCAAGTCTTATCATTTCTTTTGAAAGGTTGCTTGGATCTTCCTGAAATTTTCTGGCAATTTCCCTTAAATAAAATTCTTGTTCAGGATTAGTAAAGAAATATTGAAGGATTTTTCTTCTTAATTTTGATTTTGTTAAATCTAATAAATTGATCATCTTGATTATTAATTATTATGGTAAATTTATACCACAATTGTAGTAGAAACTTACCACAATTACAATATATATTTTGGCCTTGGAGCCTGAGCCAATTTCGATTGCCCCGGGTAGTGAAATTTAGAACTATTTTTTAACGGAAATATCAATTTTAAAAAATTTTTATGGCTATGGATTCTTGAATATTTTTACTTGTTTTTCTTTAGCCAGCCGACAGCAAAATCCACAAGGTCTCTCTGCTTAAAGAATTGTGATTTTGCATTTCCGATATTACTAATATTGATATAGTTGCGTTTGGCTTTAACAAAGTCTCTACCGAGTTTTACAAAATCTCTGGTAAAATCCTTATAATCCTTAAACTCCACCCATTTTCTCTTTTTATCATAAAAGAGTGGAGCGCCAGTTGAAATTATTTGCTAATGCTTCTGCAAGATGGATTGAAGTATCGCTTGAATGGTCTACTCCAAGCAGCAGCACATATCCATCAATATCATAAACCTTTTTTAAAGGTGAACACTCTCCACATCCAAAATTCAAATTATGCTCAGATATAATAAATTCGGCATTTTTCCCTTTGGCGGTAAATGACACTTGTGGATGATTACTTCTTAAGACACCTTTTTGCTTCCTGAATACTTCAGGAATTACTCCGATTCCCATGGTTGGTGTAAGGTCGCAATCATAAGGGGGCATTGTCTCTTTTATTATTTTCCACCAGGATTTGTGCACAGGAGGATTTTCCCATATGCTCGGGTCAGAAAGGTCACCGGAGTGTGCCGGCATAACAAGAGTACCTTTCGGTCCTAATACATTCTCCAATGCTAAAATAACTGCAACTGCACCTCCACAAACCCAGCCTATCGAACTAAGTGAGGAATGCAGTAATACAGTCATGCCATCACTCAAACCAATATTAGAAAAATCTTTTCCCAAAGTCTTGATCGTTATTGGAGTTTTTGTTTTACTAATTATTTTATTTAAATCCATAGTTAGAAAATATAGTATTAGAATCTCTATTAACAATCAATAGCACTTTTCCCAGAAGTTATTGTAGCATTTAAAATGATTTAGCTTTTAAGTCTGGCTGCCCGGGTAGTGAAATTTCGAACCAATTTTTAAAAGAAATAATAAATCTAAAGAAACTTAAATTTTAAAAAATTAAGTTTCTTCTTTCAATATTAATAAATAATCCACTGGAAAGCCTATTAAGTTCAGGTCAATTATAGTTTTATATTCAGTTATTAGATTTTCAAGTTTGTTTAAAAATTTAAACCATAAATCTTTGTCAAAATAAACTTTTTTCAAGATAAATAAAGAATCAAATACTTTAAATGTTCTTTTAAATTTATTTTCATCCTCTTTTAAAAATTTTAAAATGGGAAGTAAGTTTTTATTATAAAGTCTCCCATAATGAGCGCAGGTATTTCTTAATACAGAAAAATGATGCACCCAATTTTCGCAAAAAACGGCATCATGCTTATAAAAGTTTTTAGAAAAAAAATTTTTATCTGAGTTATTAAGATTTTTAAAGAATTTTGAGATAGTACTGAAAGATAAAATCTCTATTAAGACCCAAAAGGGAAACCTTCCTTCATATTTTGAAAAATGATGTTTTACAAATTGTTCATTAACTGATTGTTTTATATTTTTCTCAATAGTGTAGATAAAATCGGAATGTAGTCTTTGCTCTGCAAAAATATCTTTTTTTAGATAACATTCACCTCCATATTTATGGCTGAGATAATAAGCAAGTTTAGTCCTAAAAGAAATTTCAAAATCTTCTAGTAATGAAATTACTAGTTGTCTTAATAATTTATCAAAATTATAAATATCAATAATTGTGGATATATTAGTTCCGGATACATAAGTTGCTTTATCTGTTTTTAAGTGAAAGGCATAACCCATTAGCCGATAATAATTATTATTTTCCAAAAAAAATTTTACTGCTTCAGTGTCTTCAATAATAATATTTCGACTTCTTAGAAGAGAAATCTGCTCATCTATTGTCTTTGGAGGTTTTAACAATTTTATTTTGTGTATATAAAAAAATGTCCCAGGCTGGTCCGCATTGTGAAGAGGCGTCCTGGGATCTGTTAACTATTATTATAACCAAATAAGATTACCTTTACAAGATCACGAATTTAAAAAGTACTTGAAACTGAATCGATGCCTCATTTAAAAATGTACTCGAAAATATTTTAACAATTTTTGCTTCTGGCTATGTCTTAAAGCAAATAACAATCTTCAAATATAGCAGGAGTAGAGATATCAATGTTAAATATGAGGCACAAAAAAGAAATAACAGCTGAAGTTCAGGCACGGTACAAAAAAGCAAAAAAGAAGCAAAAGAAAATAATACTTGATGAATTTGTAGCGCTAACCAGTTATAACAGAAACTATGCTTCAAGGGTATTAAGACTGTACTACGGTAAACAGATAGGCGGTATTGGCCAAGGAAAAAGAAAAATACGCTATGTTATTGGAAAAGATAAAAGAAAAAAGAAAGATAGGAAAAGATTTTATAGTGACGATGTTACAGATATTTTAAAAAAGATCTGGGCAATACTTGATATGCCTTGCGGCAAGCGTCTGGCACCTTTTATGGAAGAGATAATATTAAAACTGGAAACTTTTAGCGAAATAGAAATGAAAAGCAATACAAAACAAAAACTGCTTGCCATATCTGCATCAACAATTGATAGGCTTCTTAAGCCAATTAAAGAAAAGTTA
Source organism: Actinomycetota bacterium (assembly GCA_023475715.1). Next base: position 17,335 of record JAMCVO010000119.1, on the reverse strand, counting down.
AGAATCGGTAAGGGCCGGTCCTCTACAAAACCTGGCACTCTACTTAAACATCAAATACCAATAAAGACATTTTCTGATTGGGACAGCCAAAAACCAGGCTTTCTTGAAACAGATCTGGTTAGTCATGAGGGTGGAAACTTTGCCGGGGACTTTTGCTTTAGCATTAATTTTGTTGATATTGCAACTAGCTGGGATGAAACTATTGCAATAAGAAACAAAGCACAAGTATGGGTAACTGATGCACTTGATAAGGTAGCTGCAAGATTTCCATTTGATATTTTAGGGCTAGATTCAGATAACGGTTCCGAATTTATTAATTCCCATTTTGTAAGGTACTGTCAAAAACACAAAATTACATTTACAAGAAGCAGGCCTTACAAAAAGAATGACAGCTGCTACGTAGAACAGAAAAACTACTGTGTTGTGAGAAAAGCAGTAGGGTATCTCAGGTACGATACTAGTGAGGAACTTAAATTATTAAATGATCTCTACAGTATTTTAAGATTATATATTAATTTTTTTATTCCGGTAAGAAAGCTTATATCAAAGACAAGAACAGGGGCTAAAATATCCAAAATCTATGATGATGCTAAGACTCCATACAGAAGAGTACTTGAGTCAAAACATATTGGTGATAGAATAAAGACAAAGCTAAGAAGAGAGTATGACAGCCTAAATCCAGCAGCTCTAAAAAGAAAAATAACAAAGCTGCAGAATAAGCTTGTTAAATTGAATGCTCTAAAAAGACAGGTCTTAATAGACGTATCAGTCAATGATACTGTCCCCGGATATTAAAATTTCAATTAGATTTTTATATGAAGCAGCGAATATTATTCGTTTAGATTTTTATATGAGGCATCGGGTATACTTTGGCTGACCTGAGAGGATTCGAACCAAAATTACAATTTTAAAACTACGAATTTTATTTAATTTAGTAATTTAATGGAAAAATCATTAAAATTATCAATCAACAAATACTGCTATGCATACTTGTATCTTGACTGTTAAGCAAAAAGTAAAAAGTCAGGATAAAAAATGTATGATCGGTGAACTTATTGATTATTTACCATATACTTCATGCATTATTTTATAATATCTTTCAAGTATTAAATCTGACTCGGCCATCGTTGTTATCAGCGGCGGTTTTATTTTCAGAACATTTTTACCGCCTGCAACTCCTCCATCACCAAATATCATGCCATTTTTATATCCAACCGTTCGCATCTTTGTGCAGCCTTCAAAATCAGGTTCTTTTGTTACAGGATCCTTTACAAGTTCAATACCAATATGGAAACCAAGTGCCCTGACATCACCCATCACCGGATATTCCTTCTGTATTTTTTCCAATTCTTCTTTCAGGTGGCTGCCGACTTTTTTAACATTGTCCAATATATTGTCCCTTTTTATAATTTCCATTTGCTTCAGTGCCACAACCTGTGAAAGCTGATTATTGCCATATGTATGAAGATCCATTCCATTCATTTTCATGCCTTCGATATCATCAGAAACTACAACAGCGCTGAGCGGTAATCCTGCTGCAATACATTTGCTCACAGTCATTATGTCCGGAGTTACACCATAATATTCTGAGGCTGACCAGGTTCCCATTCTGCCGAACGCAGTTTGAATGCAATCCCAGATCAGAATAATATTGTATTTATTACATATGTCTCTGACTCCCTGCAGATATTTTTTGGAAAATATAAGCTGTCCCCCTGAACCCTGCAAAGGTTCCATGATCATTGCACAAACAGGACCGGTACTTCCATATTTAATCTGCATTTCCAGCTCTTCCAAAGCACGCCTGTCAACTTCATCCGTATCATTTGCATTACTGACTTCATAATATGGCCTGTAATAATATGGCGGCGGAACACGTATAAAATTATAGGAATGATGTGCAAGCTCAGCGGAACCAAGCCATTTTTCATAAGCGTAAGTTGCCATGTGCGTAGCTCCTGTCATCATAAATGATGTGCCATGATATGCTCCATGCAGGGCAATGAAATTGTGTGCTTCCGGTCTGTTTATAATTGCAATTTTCAGGGCTGCTTCATTTGCCATACTGCCCCCAATGGTAAATAAGACTCTGTTCATTTTTTCGGGAAAAATTTCTGCTATCCGTCTGGCAAGAATATATCTTGGTATTGTAAAAAATCCCGTATGCATATGATAAGAATATTCAACCTGTTCCTGAATAACTTTAACTATTTCGGGGTGAGAATATCCTAAAGTTAAAGAATAAGATTGAGATGTGCAATCAATATACTGATTACCTTCAATATCCCAGACATATACACCTTTACCTTTGACAAGATTAACCCCCGGTGTTCCTCCGCCAAGCATCAGATATTTTTCATAATCCGGGATATTATCCTTCCTGAAATCAAATATTTCCTTTAGTACCGGATCCATTAAAAATCCCCTTCCTCAATTGAGTAGAAAATAAATATTTAATATGAATTAATATGTTCTATTTTGAATTATAATGAAACATAAATATATGTCAAGATAAAAGTATTGATATTTGTAAATCATTTGGATGTTATAATTCAGACCATCTCCAGATCTATCCCTAAATTTATGATCTTATCCGCAACTTCTTTATCGATTCCTTTGTCAGTAATTATTTTATTGAATATAGTTAGAGGCAGTATGGAAATATGTGCTCTCTTTTTAAATTTTGAACTATCAGCAAGCAAAATTTTTCTCTTTGAATTATTTGCAATTGATCTGATCACATCTGCATCCATCTGGCTGTGAGTAGTCAATATACCTTTATCAATGGAAATAGCAACGGCTCCAATAAAAGCGACATCTGCATTTATATTTTGGAAAAACTGTACGGCCTGGCTGCCAATCAGCGTATTGGATTTAGCTTCGATAAGACCTCCGCATATATTTACCTCCAGATCGTTTCGGTTTAAAGATACTTTCCATAATTCATAAGCTAAGGGGACTGAAGCTGTAAAAACAGCTAAATTTCTCTTATTTGTCAGGTTGTAAACCAGTTCAAGACATGTGGTACCTGATTCAATTATTACCGCATCCCCATCATTTATTTCTTTTACAGCCTCTTTTGCTATTTTTTCCTTTTTATCTTTGTTGAGCTTAATATCTTCCAAATAAACAGGATCATATTCAGTTTTGATGCATCTTGCTATGGCCCCGCCGTGAACTTTATCCAAAAATCCGTCTTTTTCCAATTTTTGTAAATCTCTTCTTACGGTAATTTCGGAAACATTAAATAATTTTGCAAGACTGATTACTGATATAGAATTATTCTTAGTAATAATTTTTTTAATTTCTAATCTTCTTTTTTCAGGAACATCCATTAACCTTTTATCCCTCCTGCTATAAGCCCGCTTATGAACCATTTTTGAAATATCATAAATATTATAAATATCGGCACAATTGCTATAACTATTGAAGCGCCGTAAATTCCCCATGGGATAACTGCCCGCGCACCAATTCCTATCCTGGACATTGCAAGCGGGAGCGTCTGAAGACTGTCAACCCTGATGAATATAAATGCAAATAAAAATTCGTTCCACATCTCCAAAAAAAGAAAAATGATACAAGTTGCAAGTGCGGGTCTTGCGAGAGGAAGATAGATATTTTTGAATATCTGAAAACTTGTTGCTCCATCGAGATGTGCAGCTTCCGTAAATTCATAAGGCACCTGCGAAAAAAAGTTGCGTAAAATTAAAGTTGCAATGGGAATAGACATGGTTGCATAAGGAAAAATAAGTGCCGCATAGGTATTTAAAAGAGACAATTTCTGCAAAACTATATAAAGAGGTATTAAAAGCACCTGCACGGGAATCATGTAGCTAAGCAATATGAATGTATAGTAAAGTTCTTTGGTTCTGAATTTATAATGAACCATAGCAAAAGCTGCAAAAGAAGCAGCCAGCATCGAAATTATGAGTCCTCCGCTTGTTACAATTATACTGTTTAAATACATCCTTACATAAGAAATTTTTAAGGTTTTTTGAATAAAAGTTACGGAGGTTAAAAAATTATCCAATGTAAAATGGAAATTCTTTGGGAAAATAAATAAAGTTGATTCAAATATTTCATTTGGCCTTTTAAATGCAAGGAAAAAAATCCAAAATAAAGGTACCAATATTATGATAAGCGTAATTGTTATGACAATCCTTGTAAATAATTTTTGGCCTATTGTTAATTTCTGCATTAAACTTTTCTTTCCTTTTTGAATCTTATTACCAACATTCCAATCAGATCCTGCCTTCTTTTACAAAGAATTTAATCCTTACAGCGGCAAAAATAATTACAATTAGCGTAAGAGTAACCGAAATAGCGGATGCATAGCCCATGTTGCTCGGCCCATTTGACTGAAATGACTGGTAATACATATAAGTTGTAAGCACTTCAGAAGAATGAACGGGCCCGCCCCTTGTCGTAGCCCAAATTATATCATAAATCCTGAATCCTCCAATGAAATTTAAAATCATTGAAAGAAAAATTACAGGTTTTAACATTGGTATTACAATTCTGAATATAGCCTGGTTCATATTAGCTCCGTCAATGTAAGCGGCTTCTAAAAGGTTATTTTCAACATTCTGAAGTCCGGCATAAAAAATTACCATGTTATAACCTACCCATTGCCAGGTTGTCACAATAGAAACTATCCATATCGTTAAAGATTTGGTTGCAAGCCAGGGTTGGGCAAGCATATCCAAACCCATTGATTTTAAAAGTGTGTTTACAGGTCCGCTCAACTCCAAAAATTTTCTGAATACAAGACCGATAATTATCGCTGAAATTACTCCCGGAAAAAAAATGAGCGCCCTGATTAAATTGCTGTATTTGAATTTTCCAAAATAAAGAACAAGAGCAAGAAACAATGCAATCGCATTTTGAATAAAAACCACAACTAAAACAAGTATTAATGTGTTTTTTAATGACTGCCAGTAAAGTCCATCCTTAAGAAGTTTGATAAAATTCTGAAAACCGACAAACTTGCTGAATATATCGGTACTGTAACCTCGCCATTCGAAAAAGCTTAAAATAATTGAAAAAATGATAGGATAAACTAAAAAAATAATAAAAAGAAGCATTGAAGGGGAAAGCCAGCCGTAAGGTTCAATATTTCTTGTAAATCTTCTGCGATTTAAATAAGCTTCCATAACAAGTTTCTGCCTGATTTATAAAAAATATCCATAAAATTAGTCTTTAAAATATCTGTCTATTTTTTTTTAATGCAGGACAGTTTTGCATGTCCTGCATTATTTTCCAAACAAAGCTTTTAAGGTTTATTAAATAAACTTCAAAAGTTTTTGATTACTTCTGTGTATCCCAGTAAGCTTTGGTTGCTTCATCTATTTTCTGAAGCCCTTCCATAGGTGTAAGCTCACCTGTATAAATCAGTGAAATGTTAGTAAGCAAAGCCGTCTCTACATCAGGTGTATAAACTATCCATGGAGCTACATTACTGCTCTGATACATCTCTACACCCTGTACAAACACAGGAACCGGAGCTATGTCTTTCCAATTATCCGGAAATTTTCCTGCGGGATGTATCAGGTTTTTGATAAATATTGCACTTACTTCCGGAGTTGCGAGATATTTAAGATATTTAATTACCTGATCTTTGTTGGGATTATCTTCCCTCATTGCAAGAACCTGCCCTGCATCAGCAGCCCAGGTGTTTGGAAGAGCATCGTCTGAAACGGGCGGCAGGAAGAAATAAAATACGTTGTCGATAGCCGTTTTATTATCTAGCAGAATACCTACCGACCAGGGCCCTTCATACCATCCGCCCCATGCTTCCTGTTTAAGAAGAATTCCGTAGTTGTCGGTTTGTGCATCCAGAGCAGCAGTATCTTCCCTCATCATTCTTGCTGTTTCTTTTACAGCTTCAGCAGCTTTAAGGAAAGGTTCTTCCGTCCATGAACGTTTTCCGTTTTCTGCTTCATATATGACATTAGCATCTTTAGCTACTGAATATGACCATACATAAAATCTTTCCCTGAGAAGATATGCTCCCGCAAGGCCTGCGCTAAGGAACCATGTCGGGTATCCTTCTTCTTTAAATCTCTGACAGAGATCTCCGAGTGCTTTATAAGACTTTAGACCTTTTACTTCATCTTCCGAGCTTTTCATATTTTCAAGAACATTTCTATATCCAATGCCTGCCAGATAGAAAATATCGTAAGGTATCTGAACTATTTTATTGTCTGCGCTTCTAATACCGCCTAATTCAAGGGTTTTGCCAAGGTTTTCCTTCCATACCGGGTCAGCGTTTATATCATTATCAAAAACATGAAGTATGCCCGTTTTTTCAACTTCCCTTTCCATCGTGCCCTGATAAAGCCCGAACAAATCCGGAAGTGTATTGCTTTGAACTGCTGTTTTTATGAGCTCTGAATATTCGGACAGGTTGTAAGCTGTTCTTTCAATGGTAACGTTTGGATGCATTTGATTGTATTTGCTGTTGATTTCATTGAGAGCATTATCGTATGCTGCAGTACCTGCTTGCCAATCCCAGACAACTATCTTTATTGGTGAAGCAGGCTCGCCAACTTCACTGGTTTGAGTTTCGGCTGCGGTTGTCTCTGAAGCTGCCGTCGTAGCAACTGAGGTTGTCTCTGCTGCGGTAGTTTCGGTAGCTGCAGTTCCGCTGGTTTTGCAACCTGCTCCCAACCCTACCATGGAAACTGAAAAAACCGCAATTAATAAAAATACCCAAAATTTTTTCATTGCTTTTCCTTTCGTTTTATAAATTTAAAAAACATAAGGATAAATTTAATCTCTATAAATCACCTCCTGTCTTATTTCAATTAAAAATTTTATTGGTTTGGTTTTAGGTTATTGGATTATTATTATGTATTATAATGATTCTTTTTGATAATTTGTAATAATTTTACTATTATCATATAAATTGTCAATATAAACAATTATCCAAATTTAAGTGATAATGCATATTCTTTACTTATTTTTAAAAATTCTTTGTAAATATCTCTTATATCATTGTCGCTATGTGAAGAAGCGTCAAGAGGATAAGAAGGTATGCAGACAACATTGTATTTCATTCCCTTATCTGCAAGCTCTCTATATAATTCAATTGCCTTCTTTGAATCATAAAACTCCTCCTCAAATAAAAAATATAATATAGTTTCACTTCCGCTAAAAGTCGAAATGTATCTATCCAATTCCTTATAAGTAAACTGCAATGAGCAGTTTATGGCTTTTACTTTTTTGCTGGAATCTTTTTCATCATATTGAAGATAGGCAGGTGCGCATGGATGAGGACCACAATTATGAAATCCGCCATAACCAAATCTGTCATATATTTTTTTATTAAAAGGTTTACTGAATATTTCAAAAGTGCTTATTCCAAAATTGGCACAGGGATCATCACTTAAATAGCCTTTATGACCTTCGGGATACCAGGATACATCCCAATCAATGTTCGTCATCTTATTTAAATCACCGATTTCACCGGTTAGGATCTCCTGAACTTTTATATATAAATCTGATAATTTTTCGAGATAATCCAGCATCCTTTCTTTTTCTGTAATGAGTGACATATAAAACAGATTTGAATCCATTATATCCACAGAACCGCACAGTACACCCCCAATGTCAATACCTGTCATATCGATTGAGCCTTTTGTCACCGTTTTATAATAATTAATTTTTTCAAGATTTACCGGCATAAGACCTTTTTTTATTATTTCATTTTTGTCTTGCGGTATATCCAGCTTTTCAAGATCTTCTATCCTATGGACTATTGATTCTTTTACGGTAGAATAGTTTTCAAATTGTTCGGTATAGCTTACTTTGCATCCCAGGATTGTTGGAACTGTGGTACACCCGACTTCGGGCTTTAAAAAAGGTATATAATCATCAGGCAGCAGGTTCAGAGATTTTTTAATTGAATTAAGGTCAAACCGTAAGTTTTTTTCCTTTTCTGTTTCTATTTCTTTTCTGGTAAATCTCTCTTTATTATCTATTACATAAATGCCAATTGGTATGTGGTCAACCTGTTTGTATTGCCAGGTTTTCCTTATCCGCTCTTTTCTTTTTTCAATTTCTGCATAATTTATTTCAAAGTCTATTTTATTATTAATTTCAATCATAAATTTTTTAACTCCTTTTCATAAAGGCTGCATTTATTAAAAACTTACTTTTATTATTTAGTTTTCTTTTTTTTATTAGGTTTACAAGTCGATTCCCCAATTAATAACTCAGCTTTAAGTTCAATACTTCCCGTATTTTTACCATCAATTAAATCCAGCAATAACGCCATGGCCTTAAATCCCATTTCATATCTTGGCTGCACTATGGTAGTAATACTGGGAATTAAATATTTTGACATATCCAGACCATCGAAACCTATAATAGAAATATCATAAGGAACGCTTATTCCTTCATCGCTCAATGCTTTCATGACGGCGAGCGCGGCTTCATCAGAAGTTATAAACAATGCTGTGCAGGATTTTATTTTTTCTAAATTCTTTTTTGTAAAATCATAATAAGTCAAATATCTCTGCCTCCTGAATGTTTCATCGATAAAAACAATAGATTCATCCAAAGTCAATCCATTATCCGAAAGTGCCTCTTTATAACCTTTAAACCTGTATATCAGATTACCCATATCCAGAGGTTCAGAGATAAAACCAATATTTTTGTGCCCCAGATTTATCAGGTATTCTATAGCTCTCTTTGATATTTCTTTATTTTTTATAGTTATACAGGATATTAAAGAACCATCAATAATTTTTTCTATAGCAACAACAGGAATCTTCTGCTGGCTGATTTTTACCAGGCTTTGCTTATCCAGGATTGCCGATGAGATGATAATACCATCAAGTCTGTTTGACAATATTGTATTAACATTTCTTTTTTCCTGTTCTTTGTCGTAGTTTGAACTGAATATAGCTACCGAATAGCCTGCTTTATTTGCTGCATCCTGTACACCTAAAAAAACTTCCGAAAAGAAATCTGAAATCCATGGTTCCAGAAATGCTATGTTAAAAGTTTTTTGCGTTTTTAAACCTCTGGCAACCGCATCAGGGTGGTAATCCATTTCCTTTATTGCTTTCTGTATCTTTTCAAAGGTTTTGGTGCTATAGAATAATCCTTTTTTATTAAGAACTCTTGATACTGTAGCTATTGAAAAACCTGTATGCTTTGCAATATCTTTAATTGTTGCCCTTTTTTTTATCTTGTCCATAAAAAATGGTTATTTTTTTGATAAATAATAAATATTTAAAGCGAATAATTCCGGGCAGTTTCATACATCATCAGAGCATTTTCAAGCTTTATTTCCGGATGAATTTCAGAGGTAGAACCGATAAGAGTCCTTGCGCCGCCGGAATCCTCTATTGCTTTCAATGTAGCTTCTTTAACCTGCCGGGGGTTCCCAAATGCAAGCAAATCCTGGCAATCGATCATTGAACCGCAAACGGTGTCAGGATAAAGCTGCCTGAATTTCTTTATATCCATTGTCGCCAGAGGTTCAAATGGATTTATTGAATCGGCTCCCATTTTTATAATATCCTGGCAAATTTCCCATTTATTGCCGTCGCTATGATAGATAACGTAATATCCGTATTTTTTCCATCTGTCTATACATTTCTTTATTCTTGGATAAACATTTTCTTTTATAAAAGGCAGGGGCCATAAAAGTCCTGTATTAAAAGCTACAGCTTCAGAAATCATCGCAACTTTTGAAAGTCCTGTAGGACCAAAGCAGTCTATCTTAAAAAGCTCATGATCAACAAGTGCATCATAATATTGATTAAAAACATCAGGATAATCATAATATACATATATAAGCCATTGAAAACCAAACCTGTGAGTAGCTGTGTAAAGACCGGGCACTGTCTCAGGCGCAATCATCATTGTGTCGTCTAATTTCCCGGCAACTCTTTCAAAAGCCATATTTAACTCTTCAGGATCTCTAAAATATTCACCAAAAAGGTTGACCTGTTCCAGTGCCTGAAAACAGAATTTTTTCAAGTCAATGGCTTTATATATTCTTTCAATATCCCTTAACATCATTTCTTTTGCCTGCTGGAGAGTTTTTATGGGAATATATGTTATTTGTTTTGTCCACCACTCTTCTCTGTATTTAAACCCATCCTCATCTTCTGTTTCAAACTTGCCCAGGAAATCAGGAACCCTGAAATGCCTTACCAGGTCAAGAGTATTGCGTACAGCTTTGCATGTTATATCTTCTGCATTTGAAGAAGTCAACTTCTCTCCGCTTACGTGTTCTATGAATTCCACATTATGGATAATGTCAAAAACAGGCAGCCTGTCCAGGAGCTTTCCTTCAAATGTGTTTAGTACCCTTTCGGTTGAATTTAGCTTTATCATTTCTACTTCTGAAAAAATTAACTGGTTATTTTTAATAAAAAAATTTTTTTGTTAAGTAATCTTATAAAATTTTTATAAAAAAGTAAACGTTTAATAAAAAATATCTATTGTAATCTATTTTGTCTGGAATAATTTTTAAAAACGGAAAATTATCTGTGCGATCCGAAGCAAAAAATTTATTTTATATTAAAAATATTTAAATATTCCTTATATTTGTTTTCCCATAAATCGTAATCTAAGGGCTCATATATTATCAAATTGCTTGAATTAAATGACAGCAGCCTTCCTTCTTCAATACTCTTAATTTCATTGTCTGCCATAAGCTGCATCAATAAATTGCCGACAGAAGATGCTTCAGCAGTCCCTGCAACAATTGTAATCCCGATGGCATTTGAAAGCCATTGGCAGAAAAGTCTGTTGTGCACTCCTCCTCCATTCAGGTGGAGTTTATTTATTTTCCTGCCGCAATATTTAACAAGTAATTCATAATAATGTTTAACAGTCATTACCAAACTTTCATAAATACATCTTGAAATCTCACCGATAGACTGAGGTACAGGCATGTTGTTTTGCAAGCAATAGTTTCTTATCAGTTGAGGCATGTCATCATTATTTTGCAGGAAAACCGGATCTTCCGTATTAATGAACGTCAAAAAAGGTTGCGCCACTCTGTATGACTCGTCAATTTCTCTCCATGAAATTTTATTGCCATTTAATCTTTGCCATTTGTCAATACATTGCTGTATAATCCAGAATCCGGTTAAGTTTCTTGCAAAAAAATTCTTTTTTAAAACACCACCTTCATTTGTGAACATATGCTTTAATGCATCAAAATTTATAATCGGACTATCAGTTTCTATTCCAAGGACCAGCCATGTTCCCGTTGAAAGAAAAGTCGGCGCCGTCTCTTTAGAATCCAGAGGAATACCGGCAACTGCCGAAGCTGTATCATGGCCTGTTGCTGCTGCAACCGGAAAAGGTTTTATGCTCATTTCATTGCACAGCTCCATTGAAACATTGCCTACTTTTACTCCAGGGTCAATAATATCGGAGAGAATACTTTTTGAGAAACCGGAATTTTTGATTATTTTATCCTCCCAGGTCTTTGTCCTGCAATTCACCATAAGGGTACTGCATGCCATTGAGTATTCTATGGCGAAATTTCCGGTCAGAAAATAATTAAGAAGATCGGACAACGGCAGGAATTTGTAAGTATTTTCAAGTTCATAGCTTTTTTCGCTGACAAGCTTCTCGAGATAAAATGCAGGTGCAATCGGCAGAGCAAAATATCCTATAAGCTCATAAAATTCTTCCTGTGTTATTGTTTTCAAAAGATTCTCCGGAGCTCTGCTTGATTTATCGGGATCCCTGTAAGTTAAAGGATTGGAAATAAGCTTCCCTGATTTATCAATAAGGCCGAAATCCAATCCCCATGTATCAACAGCAACGGACCTGATATTGTCGAACTTATTAAAAGCTGCTGAAATGCCTTTTTTCAATTCACTGAAAAGTCTTAATATATCCCAGTAATATCTGCCGCTTAATAGCACCTGGCTGTTTTCAAATCTGTGCAGTATTTCAATTTCAAATTTATTTCCGTAGTAAGTCCCAACACTATCAGGTCCGTTGCTTGCACCAAAATCAGCTATGATATATTTTTTGCTCTTCTTGCTTTCCATATAATTTTCCATATAAATATTATTATTAATTTTTTTTAAAAAGTCTAATTTACAATTAATTTTATCAGCAAACATATTGATGATGCTGCCATGTTTTAATACTAAATTCTAATTATAGTTGTAAGCTGCCGACAAATAATATAGATGAAATGTTGAAGATATTAAATTAAAGTACCAGCTCTTTTACACTATGAACACGATAATAACTGCTTTTTAATTATTCTTTTTATTGTACCAATTCAATATTATTAAACTTTTTAAAATGATTATCAAAAGAAAAATATTTTTTTACTCCATTATTAGATGAATGACTATAAATATATGCATCAACAAAATTTATATTAAAATCCCTATAAACTTCCAGTGCTTTAAAAATGATTTGACTATTCTCTAAAATTATATTTTTTTTTAACATTAAAATTTTAACTTTTTCACAAATTTCTGTTTTTGGTATTTCAAAAACTTTTTCCAATACATAAACCAATTCGGAGACTACCAGATCGCAAACAAATAACCTGTATTTTCCCAATTCCATTTCATTAAAAAAATTGTAAACTTTTTCAGACAAACCTTCCGGCTCATTTGTTAAATACCTTAAAAATATATTAGTATCAGCATATACAATATTACTCATTCATCACCTCTCTTGCATGTTCCCTTTGTGCAATAGATTCAATTTCTTTCCATTTCATATTTTTATATTTATTTGGTATTTTTACTGATCCCCTTAAATTTTCAAAAGATTCCAGTCTCTCCATTACTATAGAATTACCCACTACCTTGACTTCAAGGTTATCAGATTCTTTTATTGAAAGCTGTTCTCTGATTTCTTTTGGAATTGTTACCTGTCCTTTCCTGGTAACTTTAGTCTTACCCATTACATATCTCCTTTCTTATCTATATAAGTAGTATTTTAGCTGAAAGTAGGAATTTGTAAATAAGATTTTTGTACTCCAGTTTATTTTTAACTGTTTCGCATTATAAAATAGGAGCCTGTCTGTACACCGAGCTATTAAAAAATCTTAGAAGATGTGTTTAAACTTGTGATAATATTTTAAATTTTTTTTAAATAAAAAAGTCATTTTAATAAAAGTTAGGTTTTTAAATTGGATTATTTGTAGATACTCTTTCTATCTCCAACTCTTAAAATAACTATATTATCACCATCAATATCAAAAATGATTCTATAGTTGCCAATTCTAAACCTATATGATCCAATTTTTGGATTTGTTAATTTTTTTAAATGTAAGTAGGGGTTAATTAAAAATTCTTTTAGTTTTGAAACTATGGTTTTTTTATTTTCTTCATTTATTCCTTTTAAATCTCTTAAAGCTCTATTGGTGAAAACTATCCTGTAGCTCAAGAGATATCCTCCAGATATTTATAATTACCTTTCTTGTAATCATTTCTGGCTTCCTTGATAGATTTCAAAAAATTCTCACTTGATAGGGCAAGTAAATCCTCCATCGCGTCTTCAATTGTATCTTTGACCGTAGAAGAAATTAAAGATTGGAATTCTTCAACAGTTAAATCTTTAATTTTTGATTTCATATTTAATAACCTTCTTAATTATTTACTAGATTTTTTATAACTTTACAATCAATATTACTAAAATTAACTTGAACTATCAATCACAATTGATGAATTCTGTAATTTGTTATCTAAAAATGTGGATTTAGTCTATAAGCCGATCTAAAAATATTTAAAAAATGTATTTAAGGTTGTGATAAGAAAATATAAGATTAAAAGTTAGTCATTTAACATCAACTTTATGTTAAGCATATATTAAGCGACCTTTAGGTTTAGGAATTTCACGGCCTAGTTCTTCTGCAGTTTCAAGCCATTCTTTTATTACCTGAGTAACATTTTCAAGCACTTCATCATATGTTTTCCCATCAGCCATACAACCAGGCAGCTCAGGAACCTCTGCAATATAGGCCTCGTCATCATTGCTCCAGTAAATAATTATTTCATATTTAAACATTTCACTCACCTTTGATTTTATATTGAACAATAATATTTCTAATTTGCTTTACCTGATAGGCTTTGGCATTTGAATTCTTTGGTTGCAAATTTATAATTTCTTTAATTCCATCCTTATAAAAAATCTAGTAAATAATATTTCTAATTTGCTTTACCTGATAGGCTTTGGCATTTGAATTCTTTGGTTGCAAATTTATAATTTCTTTAATTCCATCCTTATAAAAAATATAATGGCTGCCTCTTACACGTTCTTTAAAACCTAAATGTTTTAAGACATTGCACAATTCTATTAGTTATTTTATCAGTCTGCTCTATTGTATTATATTTTTTGTTGACATTACATATTAATATAAGTATAATATGTATGAAATATAAGTAATATCATTACTTTTATAATTTATAAGTAATAAATGTATATTTAAAATTTTTTAAATGATTAAAACCTGCATTTAAAAGACTAAAATTTCATGAATGATTCAATAATTGAAGTAGAAAACTTAACAAAAAAATTTGGGGATTTTATTGCTGTTGATCACATTTCTTTTACAGTAAAAAGAGGAGAAGTTTTTGGATTACCTGCACAGACCATACGTGGGTTGATACAGGCAATAATAATCCTTTTACTTTCGATATTTCTTTTTAAAGTCAGAGTCAATGGCAGCATATTTTTAGTTTTTATACTTATTCTTTTGGGAGTATTGAGCTTTATCGGATTAGGCATTTTGCTAACTTCCATAGCACGCGATCAAGAAACTGCCTCAATGTTAGTATCAACTTTTATGTTTCCTATGTTACTTTTTTCTGGAGTTTTGTTTCCAACTGATCAAATGCCTCATTTTATGCAGTATATTTCCCGTATTTTACCTTTAACATATGCAGTTGATGCATTAAGACGTGTGATGACCATCGGAGTTTCATTAAGTGTAGTTTCTTATGATATTATAATTCTTTTAGTTTTTGGCATTGTAACATTTGCAATAGCAGTGCCACTATTTAGAAAAATGATGATGAGATAACAATTTTTCAGATCTATCAAGACCAAGCCCTTAATGAGCCATTTTATTTATTGTCTGTTTGACATTACTTATTAGCAAAAGTACAATTAGTACGGAAAGTAAGTTATATAATTAAATATATAAAATAAAGGGGCTCATATGGATATAAAAGATAGTAAATTTTATGGTACAACTACAGTTGGAGAAAAAGGTCAAGTTGTGCTTCCTGCTGAATTAAGACGTGAACTTAAGATTAAAGCTGGAGATAAGCTTGCAGTGCTTCTAATCAAGAAAATGGATAATTCTGGTATTGTCCTGGTTGATTCAAAAATTCTAACTTCTGTTATTGATGATATTTTCAGTAAAAACCCAGAGGAAGCAGATAAAATAAAGAAATCCAGATAAAAATCAGGGAAATTGCAGGAAATTGTGAGCAGCATGGACTCAAGCCGGTTGATGATTTTTTTGTTAAAAGAATTAGTCCATTTTATTTTAGTTGGAGGAATTAGTTGGTTTTTCTATTGGAAGTATAGAAACTGGCGCTTGATTTTAGCAATAGTTTTAAGCGGCATCTTCATCGACATCGATCATTTCTTTGAATTATTTATATATATTTTGATGAATTTTTCCAGATTCAGCTATGAACTTATAATGTCTGGAGAAATGATATCAAAAACAGGGAAAATTTATCTTTTACTGCATAGTTGGGAGCTCATCCCAATTCTTAGTTTTGCAGGCACAGTTCTGGAACGAAAATTAAAAATAAAGGGTTTGATGTGGGCAGTCGTTCTTTCATACAGCACCCACTTACTTTGGGACCAGTTTCACTTCTCTCATCATCCTTTAGCTTATTTCTTTACTTATCGCTTACTGAATAATTTTAGTTTAAGTAGCTTCTATGGTAAGTAATTCCTTTATCCTGAATTTAAATTTTAAAACCTCATTTATATATTCCCAGCAATCCTGCCATGGCCTGACAGTAGATTTTTTATCTTTTCTCCTTATGAATAAACAAGGAATTTCTTTAATCTTTAAATTATTAAAATAAGAAATTGCCATAACTTCAGTATCCCAAAACCAATGCTTATTAATAGTTTTATCAATTATAGGCAGTATTTTTTGCCTGTTGAAGAATTTAAAACCTGCTTCGGTATCATTTAAGGGAATATTTAAATAATATTTAGTAATCCAATGCTATATTGTATGAGAAATATTTCTATATAGAGAATATATCGTAAATTTACTAATTCTATGAGCAGTTGCTATATCGTATCCTCCGGCATGAATTATGGCATTTGCTGTAGCACAAAAAGTCATTGGCGTTGTTATTACTTCATCTCCTTTATCTATACCAATAGAAACTAATGAAAGATGAAGACCAGCTGTGCAGGAATTTACAGCTATGGCATACCTGCTTCCTATATACTTTCTAAACTCATCCTCAAATTTAATAACCTTAGGTCCGGTTCCAATCCAACATGAACGCATAGTTTTTACTACTTCTTCAATTTCATCATCAAGTATTTGAGGACTGCCAAATATTAAAAAATTCTTTCTTTCCGGTCTTTTAGCTATATAACCAATTCTGTTTTTTTCACGTAGTATAGACATTTATTACCTACGAATTATAATAATTACGTATTTACTTACATTACATACATATTATACTTATAATGATATGTAATGTCAAATGATGCAATTTTTTCTGACTTATCTTTTACTTTTAAAAGCAAAAAAATTAATATAATGTTATTTAAAATAAAAGGGAGGACTATAGGAGCACAAACAATGATTTATCTGGCAAGCTCTCCTGAGGTTGCAATGTATAATATTTTACAGATGGATTATTTCCTTCCAACAGCCAGCCTGTTGGATCATCTTTTAAAATGGATTTTAAATTATCCATATTAATACACTTTGTAAAAGATTTTTTAAATATTATATCTAATAATAAAACTTATTAGAATTAAGTGATATTTATAAAATAAAAGATAGAATTATAAACATGAGTAAATTATATTCAAAAAAGTCACTTGTCGAAAAACTTGGTATCAAAAAAGATTTATCGATACTGGTTGTTAATTCTCCTTACAACTATGAAAGCCTAATTGGTGGAATTACATCTAAAATAAAGATATCAAAAAAATACGAAGGGAAATATAGTTTCATTCATTTCTTTTGTGATGATATTGTTCAACTTAAAAATGAATTTCCTGTTTTAAAAGAATTTCTTGAATATAATGGCGCTTTCTGGATTTCATGGCCAAAAAAATCGTCTAAAATAAATACTGACCTAAATGAAATTACTTTCACATCAACAAGCCC
>JAMCVO010000258.1:392-4279 GCA_023475715.1 Actinomycetota bacterium | reverse complement strand
ATTTTTTAAACAAGTCCTGCATAGGATTCCAGTAAAATTCATACCAGCCATTATCGATGTTTCCAACGCATTTTTCAGAAACTCCTTCCTGGAGAAGTGTTATCCTGGTGCCATCCTTATCTTTTTCAAAATTGATTGTAAGCTTTGAATAATGTTCTTTTGGCCAGCAATCTTCTTCACCACGCCAGTTTTGGATTATTTTTTTGTCTTGTACAAGCTCTATATTTGTTCCATCGATATATCCATCATAGATTTCAAATCTTCCACCGATATCCTTGCTGATTTTTGCCGTTGAATTTACAAGTTTTGCATGTTTTTTTTCATCCATGAAAATCTCATACAACTCATGCGGAGATGCCCCAGAAATAATAACAGTCTGGTTGATAGTTTTGGTCTTCATTTGATACCCCCGGAAAAGATTTTTTATTTTTACCATAATATATAATAAAAAAATAAACATAAAATATTTATAATTGTAAATACTAAATAATTTTCGCCCGCTAGTTCTTTCTGTGACTTTTACGGATGTTTTACACTTATTATTAATGAAATATTAAAAAAATTTAATTTAATAAATAAAAACAGGATGCGGTACTAGATAAACGCACAACACTGTTCGATAAATTTGTATTTAAGATTGTTGTCAATTACAAATTCAATGGTCTTTTCCGAAGGGAATGCTATTGTACTTATCCCATTTTTTAACAGGTTTATTTCCAGATTGCTTGATTCCGGACCTGCTGACTTTGCACACCCCAGCACCTTCGGGGTATTGGGCATTATTTTTTCTGCATAATTAAATAGGTCCAAAATTTCAGTTGTCCTGACTCCCGATGAATTTAAATTTATCTGGCTGGAGATTTTTTTTAGTAATACAAAAACAACTGAATCTACTCCAATTTTAGAAATTTCATCAATGGCCTCAAGTTCCCCTGTTATCCTGCCTTCACTAATACCTATAATTATATGGGGAGATATTTTTAGTCCTGCATTTTTTAAAATTTTTATTGTTTTATAATAATCATCCTTATCAAAACCTTTCAGATTATAAACATTTTCAATAGCATTTTTATCCGGTATTATATTTACAAGAACTCCATCAATATTGCTATCCTTTAAACCAGCAGCCGTGTTGCTGTCAACAAATCCAAGATGCATGAATATTTTTATCCTGGATCCAAACTTTGATTTGACTTCCTTTATTTCCTTATAAATTTGTCCGTCAAGTGGAAGGCTTCCATTTTTAGTAAAACCCCCGCTTAAAAGCACGCCACCAACTGTCCCTTCCAGGAACCCGTCCAGGATATTTAAAATTCTATTATCACTGTTTTTATTGTAATTAAATTTATCATGATTAAAACTTGCACCATAATCATTCAAATCCATCATATTTTTAAGTAATATACCTTTGCAATGTTTGCACAACAGGTCGCATTTATGGCCAGTAAGGCTTATATTCAAGAAACTGTTTGGCCTGTTTTTATAATATTTACTGATAAACACTTTGGAGCCTGGCACAGCAAATATTATTTCCCTGTCAGGATTTTTTAATTCTTCTTGTGGTTTTTTGAAACCTTTTTGTAAGTTTTTGCTTACTTTATCAAAGTTTTTGAGATTCATGAAAAGTCTGTAAGGTTTTAATCTGGTTATCTATAATTTTCTTGTCTTCATCTGTTGGCTCAAAGGGATAATTCCTGAAAGTATCTGATGGTCTTTCATTTGCAAAAGGCCTGTTACAGGCTGATATTTTATTGTTAGTACTGCAAGGACAGCCCGAAGTCATAAAAGCATAACCTTCATCAAGTACCTCTTTTAAATCATAGTTAAACGCAACTAACCTGCCATTTTTGTCAAACCTTATATTTGTAAGGTCCAGGTTTTTCTCGTTTATCAGGTATCTTGCTATCTGAATTTTTCGATAACTTAAAAGTGATGGAGGATTCAAATCAACAAGTTTACTGCAAGCCTCAGGGTAGAAAGAAAACAGGTGAGTCTTTGCTCCAAGCTTACATGCCTTATAGATAATCCGCACTGCTTCCTCTTCAGTTTCACCCAGCCCTATAATAATATGGATTCCAACTTTAAAACATCCGAAAATCTCTACAGACCACCTCAATACTTGCCAGTATTTTTCCCAATTATGAGGCCCGCCTACACCGCTGCTTCTGTATTTGTCAAAAATTTCTTTAGTTGAAGCATCAATGGCAATACCGATCATTTCTGCACCTGCATCTTTAAATTCCTGTAAAACAGGAGGGTTATTTATCAGCGTGGGGGATATTAAAAGGCTGATGGGGAGCTCTATGCTGTTCTTTAACAATCCTGTAATAAATCTTGTATCTTGTATTGCATTTCTGTGTGTTATCATTGAAAGGCATATTCTCTCAAAATTATTTTCCTTATTCTTCAACACATCAAGCAGGTTATAAAGTTTATAAACAGGCCATTTAACTCTTATGAAAGTTTTTTTATTGTGGTGTTTGCCGGAATCCGTGTATTCAGACCTTGATATTCCGCAGTAAGCACATTTTCCTATGCAGCCATCATCATATGTCAGAAGCAAATTAAGCCCGGTAAGTTTAACTCTATCCATAAATATTCCCGGTTCTAACCCAAGAGATATTGCTGCTGCAAGACTTGTCTGAATAAATTCTGGACTATTCATATTAAATTCAATTATATTTAAAAAAAACTTATAATAATAAAACTTATAACAATATATGTTATTAGAAATCAATTTTGAAGGCAAATAAATCTTAAATTTGAGGAGAATTATTTGAAAATAAAAAATAGGGTAAGAGTTCTGGATACAGGATCCCTAAGTGCTTCGGAAAATATGGCTCTTGACGAGACAATCCTTGAGGCAAGAGAAAAAGGTTTAATTCCGGACACGATAAGGTTTTTAAGCTTTAACCCTCATTGTGCTCTTGTAGGTTATTTCCAGACTGTTGAAAACGAGCTGAGAACGGGTTTCTGCAGACAAAATGGTATTGATATAAACCGCAGAATTACAGGTGGGGGAGCTCTTTACTGGGGTACCCGGGATGTTGGTTGGGAATTCTTCTTCTCCAGGGATAGTTTTAAGTTGCCAATATCAAACATGGAGGGGTATTACAAATTGTTCTGTACTGCAGCTTCTGCAGGAATTAACAGTTTCGGAATAAATTCCAGTTTCAGGCCAAGAAATGATATAGAAATAAATGGTAAAAAAATATCAGGCTCAGGCGGAACTTCAATTACCAATGCTTATATGTTTCAGGGCACTCTTCTTGTGGATATAAATTTAGATCTTATGATTAGAGCTTTAAAGGTCCCAATTGAAAAATTAAGGTACGATGAAATTGATTCTCTTAAAGAAAGAGTGACCTGGTTAAGCAGAGAACTTGGGTACCTCCCGTCAAGAACAGAAATAATTGATAAGCTTCTTGGAGGTTTTACTGAAACTCTTGAAATTAACTGGTATTTTGATGAATTATCCAGGAGGGAAAAGGAGATTCTGAAGCAGAAAATAGCGTATTTCAAAAGTAAAAAGCATATTGACAGACTGAAAGAAAAAAGAAACAGTTATTTTTTGAGTTCAATAGAAAAAACAGAAAAAGGTATTATTAAATGTACAGCAGATATAGACTTCAAGAGGAATGTTTTAAGAAAACTTGTCTTTACAGGTGATTTCTTTATATATCCCAGGAGAGCAATATTTGATCTTGAATCAATTTTAAAAAATATCCAGATAAGAAAGAACAATATCAGGGAAATTGTAAACAATTTTTATAGTAATTATCAGCAAACTATCGGGGGTGTAACCAGCCAAAACCTGGTATCTGCGATAAATAAATGCCTGGATAAGCTTGAATTTAAAAAATATAAAATACCGTTAAAATACTTTA
>JAMCVO010000258.1:0-382 GCA_023475715.1 Actinomycetota bacterium | reverse complement strand
TAGAGGCTGATGGGAACCATTTTGGAAAATTAAAAATAGAACGTAAAATCGAAATATTGCTGCTTCCATACTGTGTAAAGATGTTAGAATGCAGTTTCAGATACAGGGACGGATGCAATTTCTGTGAAATGTGCAGTTTCGGAGAGGCAGTTAAACTTGCGCATCAGAATGGAATCAGAAATATCACAATAATTAGCTATGAATGTCTGGAAGAAAATTTAAAAAGCTTAAAAGCTGGCGGAGTAAAGTTTTTCGCCGGTTGCTGCTGCGAGGCATTCTATATAAAGCATAAAGAAGATTTTGAGAAAATAGGTCTTCCTGGGGTACTGATAAATATAGATAATAAAACTTGTTGATTTGAATCCTGGATACAAGATCTTTT
>JAMCVO010000400.1 GCA_023475715.1 Actinomycetota bacterium | reverse complement strand
GTTATAATATTTAAAATTTTAACAGGAAGGCTATATGGATTTAGTGCTTGATATTGCAAAAAGAGCAAAAAATTGCGAGTCTGTTATTGCAAATGCTAAAACCGATATTAAAAATAAGATTTTAAAAGACATTTCCAGAAATCTTGTTTTAAAATCCGGCGAAATAATTGAAGCGAATAAGTCAGATATGGAAAAATCCCGAAAAGCGCAAGTATCAGAAAGCATGCTTGACAGGTTGAAGCTTGATGAGCCAAGAATTAAAAAAATTGCTGCAAGCATCGATTCTGTTGTTGAACTTACTGACCCTGTTGGAGAAGTCATATTTGGTTACGATCTCCCAAATGGCCTCGTTCTTAAGAATATTAGAGTTCCATTTGGAGTGATAGGTATAGTATACGAAGCCAGGCCAAATGTAACTGTCGATGCTTCGGTACTGTGCATAAAGGCAGGCAGCTGCGTTATCTTAAGGGGCAGCAGTCATGCTCTTGCTACAAATAAAAAAATTACTGAAATAATGAGACAATCACTTTCCGGGAATAATCTCCCTGAAGATATAATTCAGATTGTTCCTACGGCAGAAAGAGAGGATGCTGAAAAGCTGATGCAGCTTAGAGATTATATTGATATATTGATACCAAGAGGAGGCAAAAGCCTTATTGACAACGTGGTTCAGAATTCAAAAATTCCTGTAATTGAGACCGGAATCGGCAACTGTCATATTTATATAGACAGCATTCTTGCAGATATAAGCGAAGAAACTATTATTAATATTATTATCAATTCCAAAACGCAAAAACCTAGTGTTTGCAATGCAGCAGAAAAGCTGCTTGTACATAAAGATATTGCTTCAAAGTTATTGCCAAAGGTTTTGAAAAGCCTTCAAAGTGAAAGTGTTTTAATTAAAGGCTGCAGCAAAACAAGAGAAATTTATCCTGAAGCTCAAACGGCAACTGAGGAAGACTGGTATGAAGAATATCTTGATTTGATTATTGCGGTTAAAGTTGTAGAAAGTATTGAAGATGCCGTAAGGCATATAAACAAATATGGTTCCGGCCATTCTGATGCGATTATTACATCAAGCTATAAGAATTCGGGTTATTTTACAAAATACGTTGATTCATCCGCAGTATATGTTAATGCTTCTACAAGATTTACCGATGGCGGGGAGTTTGGAATGGGGACAGAGATAGGTATAAGTACCCAAAGACTACACTGGAGAGGTCCAATGAGCTTAAGACAGATTACAACAAATAAATTCATAATTTACGGAAATGGCCAGATCAGAAGTTAAAAAAAATATGAAAATAGGTATTATGGGTGGCACCTTCAATCCAATACATTACGGCCATCTTGTGACTGCCGAAGAAGCCTTAAGCCAGTTTAAACTTGACAGAGTTATTTTTATTCCTACAGGTCAGCCTCCGCATAAAACAACCTGCAAACTGGCAAGTCCCGAAGACAGATACATGATGACGGTAATGGCAACTGCTTCCAACAGCCATTTCTTTGTATCCAGGATCGAAACAGAAAGAAAGGTTAAATCTTATACAATTGATACCCTGAAAGAGCTGAAATTTATCTATGGTGAAAGTGCAACTCTCTATTTCATAACCGGTGCAGATGCGATACTTGAAATCCTGACATGGAAAAATACAGAAGAAATAATTACTTTGTGCAAGTTCATAGCTGCTACAAGACCGGGTTATAATCTCTCAAGAATCGAAGAACTCAAGAAAAAACTTTTTGGAATTAATGCAAATTCCGAGATAACTAAAAACAGTATCCATATAATGGAAATTCCTGCTCTGGCAATTTCTTCTACTGATATCAGAGAAAGAATTAAAACCGGCAGACCAATTAAATATTTATTACCTGAGACTGTTTGTAATTATTTATTGAAGAATGACCTATATTAATAATAAAAATAAAACTGCGTTTTGTTTGAATAGCCAGCAGGGAAACTTTATTGAAGAGTTAAAAAAAATAATTGAAGTAAAGATGCCTCCCGATCTGTATGACCATTCGATTTCAACATTGAACTATGCATGCAAACTTGCAAATATACATTTAAATAAATCAACCAGTTTAGAAAAACCGGAACAGCTCTTTTACAAACTATGTATTTCCTGCATTCTTCACGATTATGGTAAAATTTTTTTACCCCTGTATCTTATTAAAACAGCAGAGAGAGAAAAAATAAAATTAAGTAAATTCGAGTTCACGTGTGAGCCACTGCTCCATGGGTTTTTAGCACCTTATCTAATTAAAAGAGATTTTGGTGTAAAGGATCCTCACATTCTTAACGCAGTAAAATACCATACTATAGGTTCCTGTAAAATGGATATTATGGATAAGATTCTGTATATATCCGATAAAATTGAAGAAACAAGAAATTATGAAAATATAGATTATCTAAGAAGTTTATCAGACAAAAACATTAATTTATGTTTACTGGAAGTTTATAAAAGTAATATAATATATTTAATAACAAAAAATAAGTTTCTTCACCCTGATACAAGTAAAATTTGGAACAATATCCTTGGAGGTATTAAAAATGGCATCAGATGACAGCAATTCAAATTTTGATGGTAAAGATGATCAGAGCGAAAATGATGATCTTTTCAGTCATTACTCTTCCAAGAGCGATGACGACTTTAAGGATCCTGACATTGATGATGACCGCAATCAACCTTTTAGGGAAAGAGAGCGGAGTGGTATAAAAAATGAAAACCTGGAAGAGGATTTCTTTAAAGATTCCGATTTTGAGTTTAAAGATTACGAAGATGAAGAATATGATGTAAATGGAATCAGAAATGAAAGAGTAAAGAGTAAGAAAAAAAGAAGAAGAATCATATTTTCAGCAATTTTAATCATGTCTATTTTGGTTGTGGTTGCAATAGGTATTGTATTTGGTTACAGGTATATAAAAAATAAATTCTTTTCAGAAGACAGTGCAGCAACTACCGCAACAGAGCAGGTGATAGTGGTACCGAGTGCCCTCAAGTTAGGTAAAGATTTGAACATAGTAATATCCGGCGCAGGCAACAATCTTCTTGAACCTGAATTAAATTCTATACTCTTTTCCAAATATTCAAGTACGGAAACAGAAATGATAACACTTGCTGTACCTGTAAATACTCTTATGGAGATTCCGGGCTTCGGGCTTGATAGTGTAAATAAGTCTGTTGAGTTTGGCGGTATGGATCTTTTAAAACTGACTCTTAAGAACACCCTGGGCATGGATGTGAATAATTACATACTCATGGATATTGTAAATATTGTCAATAAGCTGGAAGGTATGAACTTAAAGCTGGATGAGAATATAACAATTACCGCCGGCGATGGCTCCAAGATAGAATTAAAGCAGGGAGATAATGTAATTAACGGAGAGACTGCTTTAAGCTTCCTGAACTATTTCAGTGGAGTTAATGCAGATGTGCCGGTTGCGAGTGTTTCAAAACAAAAAATTCTTCTGGACAGTCTGGCAAAAAAAATGATAGGTGAAAAAGAAGGTGACCTGGCTAAAAATTTTACAAAAATAAATGATTATATAGACACAGATCTGAATCTGGAAGAGCTTTCGAAACTGGTTTCCACAATTGCCGGGCTCGATAGTGAAAAAAATAAATCTTATGCATTGGAGGGAAGCACTGTTGAACTTGAAGGTAAAACTTTTTATGTTCCGGATATTACTAAAGTTGCAGATATATTCAATCAACAAAATGCAGTTCAAAACGGAGATCAGAAGCCCGCAACAACAGGTGATACGCTGACTTTGTCGGTGTTTAATGGTGTTGGTGTTAAAGGTATTGCTGCTAAAACATCAGAACTTTTAAAGGATCTTAAGTTCGATGATGGCAAATTAAAATATAATGTAACAACTGTAGGCGATGCAGATAATTATAATTATGCCGTAACTCAGATTATACTTAAATCAGGTGAACAAAATATAATGACAGCAGCTGAAGATATTAAGAAAATATTAAAAGTTGGCAATATTGCAACTCAGCAGGGCAGCACTCAGAGCACAGACATAGTAGTAATCATAGGTAAGGATTTTAATTATGAAGCTGCATTAGCTTCAATAAGCGAGACAGGCACTGAAGAAACGGCTGCTTCTACCAGCAGCAGTGATACGCAGGCAACAGAATCTGCTCAGATTATTTTTGACGTGAATGTATTGAATGGGGAAGGTACACAAGGTATTGCTGCTACTGTAAAAGGTATACTTGAGGATAATTTAAATAAAAATGGGAAAACCATCAAAGTCATTGAAGCAACA
>JAMCVO010000410.1:1882-4294 GCA_023475715.1 Actinomycetota bacterium | reverse complement strand
TTTTACGGTATTATTGTCAGGGATTTAATGACAGGAAATCCAAAACTTGAAAAGTTAGGCTTTATTGAAGAATCTTTGGGTCATAATGCGATAGCTGCAGGTTTTCAAGGACAGAGACACTGGACCGATCATTTTCCTAACGGAGACTTTATGGAGACGATATTAAACAGTTCTTTTGACTGGAATGGTATAAGGGAGCCTTATATTGTTGCTACTGAAAATGATTGTTTGAATGGAATATCTATGCTTTTTGGACATTTGCTTTCAAATACAGCTCAAATATTTGCAGATGTAAGAACTTTCTGGAGTCCGGATTCAGTTAAAAGAGTAACCGGATATTCTTTGAAAGGAATTGCAGAAAACGGGATTATTCATTTAATAAATTCAGGTTCTGCTGCAATTGACGGCACCGGGGTGCAGACTGTCAATGGGAAACCCGCTCTTAAACCTTACTGGGAAATAACAGAAGATGAAGTATACAAATCATTAAATGAAATATTATTCAGACCTGTATCACTTGAATATTTTAGGGGTGGCGGATTTTCATTGGATTATTTAACCATTGGAAATATGCCGGTGACAATTTCAAGAATAAACTTGATAAATGGAATTGGACCTGTCCTTCAAATTGCTGAAGGATATACGGTAGATTTGCCACAAAAAGTTCATGAAATTCTTGACGAAAGAACCGATCCCTCCTGGCCTTCAACATGGTTTGCTCCCAGGCTCAACAAAACCGGTCCATTTAGTGATGTTTATTCAGTTATGAACAATTGGGGAGCAAATCATGCTGCGGTTTGTTATGGTCACATAGGCTCTGAGCTTATAACTTTGGCTTCGATTTTAAGAATACCTGTATCTATGCATAACATAGCTGCAGAAAAGATTTTCAGGCCAAGTACCTGGAATGCATTCGGAACGCAAGATCTTGAAGGTGCTGATTTCAGAGCCTGCAAAAATTTTGGGCCGCTTTATTAATTTATATAATATAAACAATTTGATTAAAAAATATGAAATCAAGAGAACGCATTCGTAGAGTTTTAAACCATGAGGTACCAGATAGAGTACCCATTGATTTTGGGAGTATGCGTTCTTCTGGGATTTCTACTATTGCCTACAACAAATTAAAACAGATCTTAAACATTACAGAAGATCCTGCAAAAATGTACGATTTTATCCAACAGCTTGCTTATCCAGAAAAAGAGATTTTGGAAATTTTTAAAGTGGATGTTATAGATGCAGGGCAAGCTTTTTTGAAGAACAGAGATGAATGGACTGAATGGGTTTTAGACAACGGTTCAAAATGTTTGATACCAAAATTTTTAAATATAGAAATTGATAATAAAAAAACAGTTTTTCTTAAGGACAAGAATAATTTAATTTTAGGTAAAAAACCTACGACCTCTTTATATGTTGATCAGTGTTTTTGGGTTTATAAAAATCTTGATTTGATACCTGAAGATCTTCGGACTAATGATTTGTCCAAGTTTATTTGGGCGATACCTTCACCTCCTTGGCATTTAGATATTTTTAATGACAAAGAATTTGAATTATTTAAAAGTGTGATAAAAAACTTTTATGAAACAACGGATTATTCGATAGTGCTATCGGTAGGTTGCAATCTATTTGAAACAGGAACTTTTTTAAGAGGGATGGAGAATTTTCTTATAGATATATATGTTGATAAAAAAGGAGTAAGCCGTTTATTAGACAAGCTGGTAGAAGAAAATATTAAAAAACTTTCGAGGATTATTGAAGGTGTCGGAGATTATGTAGATTTATTACAGTTTGGCGATGATCTTGGCAGTCAAGACAGTCCTTTTATGTCTCCTCAAATTTATAGAGATTTATTTAAGTCAAGACACAAAACAATGTGGGATTATGTGCACAATAATAGCAAATGCAAAGTATTTCTACATTCTTGCGGATCTATCTATGAACTTCTGCCAGATCTTATTGATGCAGGGCTTGATGTAATAAACCCTGTTCAGACGAATTGTAGAAATATGGGTCCTGAAAAATTAAAAAAAGAATTCGGTAAAAACTTAATATTTTGGGGTGGATGTTGTAACACCAGAGATGTCTTATCAAATAAAACTCCCAAAGAAGTAGAACTAGATGTAAGGAAAAGAATGGAAATTTTAGGTAAAAATGGAGGTCTTGTTTTTAATCAGATACATAATATTCTTTCAAATATACCCCCAGAAAATGTGGTGATGATGTTTAAGGCAGCTTTAAAATATGGACAATATTAAAATATTAATATTTAAAAATATTCATTATGAATAATCTGGTTTTCTCTATAACAATACTATTGATTTTTATATTCGCATTTCTTAATGGCTTAGCTGACAGCGGAATTATTGTCTCTACTCTTATATCAAACAGAATTTTACCTTTGAAAATTTCTTT
>JAMCVO010000410.1:0-1872 GCA_023475715.1 Actinomycetota bacterium | reverse complement strand
AAGTATGCCAATCTGGTAATAACAAGTGATAAAATCCAGCCAATTATTGGTGACAGTACTAAAAAAAGTAAAATTAACATTAAACTATATACATTAATATTCGGAATGTCTATAATTAGAACTTTAAGTACAGGATTGTTTGATATTAAATATATAAAAAAAGAATCTTTAATAATAGCACTTTTTTCTGCTATATTGTTTAACTTTATTATAGTAAAAATTGGAATTCCAGCTTCATCATCACATTCGTTAATTGGAGCATTGGTTGGATCATCCTTATTTTTTAACGGACTCAAATCTATTAATGTATATAGTTTAATGTTAATTTTACTTTTTTTAGTACTGTCACCAATAATTGGCTGGATTTTATCACTTGTTATTACCAGATTGGCATACTTCATTTTAAAAAATTCTCATCCCAAAGTTAATAAGACATTAAAAATACTACAAATCCCTTCATCGATTATTATTGCATTATCGCATGGTGCAAATGATTCGCAAAAATCAACAGCATTATTTGTCATAAGTTTGTTTTTATTTGGATATTTAAAGAAATTTCAGGTTTCGTATTGGATGGTAATTCTTATTGCTTTTATTGTTTCGATAGGAACATTTGTCGGAGGGAAAAAAATTATTAAAACATTAAGTGGTAAAATTTATAAATTAAAACCTATTAACGGATTTTCAGCGCAGTTATCTTCAACAATTGTTTTATTTTTTGCAACAATTTTCGGTTATCCTGTTAGTACTACCCACATAGTTTCGTTTGCAATTGTTGGTTCCGGATCTTATGAAAACCTAAAAAGAGTAAAATGGCAAACGGTAAGCAAGATTATCATAGCTTTGTTTGTTACCTTGCCGTTATCTTTTAGTTTTTCATTTTTAATATCATATTTATTTAATTCATTAATAAAAATACTGTAAGTGAAAAATAATGAATATTTTTAAAAGAAAAAAAAATAATATATTTTTAAGATTATTAATTGACCAGGCCAATAAGACTTTTGAAACACTTGAATTACTGGAGGAATTTATGAAAACTGAAGAAAAATCTATCGCAAGCCAGGTTGATAATAAAGAAAAAGAAGGCGATGAAATAAGGAGAATATTAATTAATGAAATAAATAAATCATTTTCTACTCCTTTTGACAGAGAAGACATCTTTAATTTATCCAGAGCGATAGATGATATTTTAGATTATGCAAATACCACTATAGATGAAATGAATATATTGGAAATAAAAACCAATAAATATTTATTAGAGATGTCAGAAATATTAAAAAATTCCGGCAGAAATTTATTTCAGGCAATAAAAACGTTACCCGAATATCCTAAAATAGCTACGGATCACATAATAAAAGTTAAAGGTTATGAAAACAGACTGGAAAAGCTTTACAGATCTGCGGTATCGGATTTGTTTAAAATGCCAAAGAACATAGTGGATATTATATATGTATTAAAAACCAGAGAGATATACAGACATCTTTCAAATGCTTGTGATAAATGTGATGAAGCAGCAGATTTAATAGGAGATATTTTAGTTAAAAATTATTAGAAGATATTTAAAATGGGTAAAAAGTCAGAATTAATAAACCTGATAAAAAATAAACAATCAGATGGCATAGGGCTAATGTTTAGATCACATCCTGGTATGAATGATATTCTGTTAAAACATCTCTTGAATCTTAATCCCGAGAAAAGATCAGGATTGGCTTCAGCTCAGTACAATAGTAAGTTTTTTTTATGTAATTATGAAAAAATTTTAAATAATTTAGGAGCGGACATATATTCTGCAGGTTATGCTTTATCTTCAATATTTAATTTTTTTCCTAGATATATAGGACCTAAATTAAGCACTAATTTTTAATATCA
>JAMCVO010000499.1 GCA_023475715.1 Actinomycetota bacterium | reverse complement strand
CTATAGCGAAGGGGAAACACCTGTTCCCATCCCGAACACAGAAGTTAAGCCCTTCAGCGCCGATGGTACTTTACTGGCAACGGTATGGGAGAGTAGGACGCCGCCGTATTTTTATTTTATGAGCTACAATCATAGTAAAAATTAAAGACATTTTGATTTTAATAAGTATTTTTAATTTTAATAAAATCATAGAAAGAAACTGTAATTATTTTTAAAAATATCAATTTTTTGTCTTGATTTTCGTAAAACTTTCGTATATTATTAAAAATATATGAAAGGAAGTAATTTAACTCCAAAACAAAAAAAAGTATTTGATTTTATAATTTCATTTATTAATAAAAATAATTACTCCCCATCACTTGAAGAAATAGCAAAACATTTTAAATTGCGTTCACCATCTACAGTTCATCAGTATGTTAGAGCCTTAGAAAAAAAGGGTTATATAAATAAAGTTGAGAATAAACAACGATCAATAGAACCAGTTATAAATGAAGTAGAGATACCTTTATTTGGATATATTGCTGCTGGAGAACCTATTGAAGCAATTTCAAATCCTGAATCAATAATAATTAATCAATCAATCTTACCGAAATCAGGACTTCATTATGCATTAAAAGTCAAGGGAAATAGCATGATTGGTGAAGGCATATATGATGGAGACACTGTGATCATACATCGTCAAGATACTGCAGAAAATGGAGAAAAAGTAGTTGCCCTTATAAATGGATATGAAGCTACTCTAAAAAAAATTTACAAGGAAAAGAATGGTTTCAGACTCCAACCTGCAAATTCAAGCATAAAACCAATTTTTGTTAAAAACGTTGTCATTCAAGGTAAAGTTATAAATATATTATCAAGTCAGAATAACGAAGCTAAAATCATTAAAACCCTCCAAGGAAAAGTTTCTAAGTTATTTAAACTGGATAGAATTATAAATGGAGATGTCCTAGAATTAATGTCAGGAATTCCTAATGATAGTGTACATTTGGCGATAACATCACCACCATATAATGTGGGCAAAAGTTATGATAATCATAATGATAGAATGGATTATCATGAATACTTGGATTGGTTAGAAAATGTATGGAGAGAAACAAAAAGGGTACTTGTACCAGGAGGAAGATTTGCATTGAATATTGCTCCTACTGGCATTAAAGAATTTATTCCAATTCATCATGATTTTATTGCCCAAATAAGAAAACTAGGAATGAAGTTCAGGACAGAAATAATTTGGTATAAACAAACCATGCTAAAACGTACAGCGTGGGGTAGTTTTAAAAGTCCAGCTAATCCTCATATTGTTCCTTCATGGGAGTACATATTAATCTTTTCTAAAGAAAAAGATAGGCTAGATGGTGATCCAAAAAATGCAAATATTACAAAAAAAGAATTTATGGAATTCTCTGATGGATTTTGGAAGATACAACCTGAAGTAAAAAGAAATGGTCATCCTGCACCTTTTCCGGAAGAATTGATTTATCGTCTTATAAAATTTTATTCTTATAAGGGCAATACTGTTTTAGATATGTTTGGAGGGACCGGAACAGTTGCAGTGGTAGCTTATAAAACAGAAAGACACTTTATACATATTGATATATCTGAAGATTATAATAAAATTGCTCTTGAAAGATTAAATAAAGCCAAAAGTCTCTTACCACTTTTTAATAATTCTCTAGATCTTCAATAGAAGCTGATTCATTATTTAGTTTATTACCCAATACCTGGTTTCTTAACTCCAACAGTTCATCCGAAAGTTCTGATGTACCATTGTTCCTTAAAATTAAAGATTTGACCTGAGAACAATAGCTAGCTTGAGGATTTGAAGTAAAAACTCTATCACAGTAGGCCTCAAATAATTTTCTTTCTTGATTTACATTATCCGCAGTACAATCTTTAATAAATTGATTATCCCTATCTTGTGTTGCTAGAAAATATTTTATACCTAAGCTTCTTATAGCGAGGGACCAAAAAAGAACACTTGTGTTTCTACTATGACTGCTGGTTTTTACGCTAATAGATGCTAAGACCCTCCATATGTTATCTTTTGTTCTTGAAAGAACCAGAATGTCATTATCAGGCCAAACATCAACACTGGTTTGGGTACATCTTCGTTTAGCAGGTAAGGTCAAAAATTTTATTAACTCTTTGATTTTCTGAGATTTTTTTCCCAAATGTTTTAATCTATCACCCTTTATTGCAATTATTCCTTTAGGGTTTAATACCTGGTTAATATGATTCCTTATATAACCTTCAAAATCTCCACCACTTGCAGCAACCCAGCTTTGGCGTGCCTTAATTGGATCAATTCCCTTATCGGTAAGCAATTTAATATATGTTTCTTGAACTATCTGTAAAAAATCTTTATCTTTGTCTTCAGGAAACAATTCTTGAGCTGCTGTCGTAATTTTACCGACTATTGTAATTGATTTTAAATCCTCTGTAATTATTCCTCTGGATTTAATAAAATTTATCAGTTTTTTTATTTTTAAAGTTAAATCCATATAGTTTTTAGTTTCATTGTATCAAACAGACATATTAAAACATATAGTTTTATTTTTTCCAAACGTTGATAAAGTGAGATTTAGAAATCACTCGTAGAAGTATTAAGACATTAAAAGAGCTTAACCGCAAGACTTACAGGTCAACAAAAACAAAAGATAGGACGCCGCCGTATTTTTTTTATTCTATCAATTGAAAAATTATCGAAAAACAAGATCCCTGGTTCAGAACACTTTCGACCTGGATACTTGTATTATGAATTACGGCAATCTCTTTGGCAATGGAAAGCCCCAGCCCGGTTCCATTATGATGAAACTCTACTGCATTATTGGACCTGAAGAACTCACTGAATATTTTGCTTAAATTCTTTTCAGGGATCCCAATTCCCTGATCCTGGATACCGATGTATAACTGTGAAGATCCCATTTTTTTAATTATGATTTTAATAACAGAGTTGGGAGGTGAATAGTTGATTGCGTTTTCTATCAATGTCGAAAAAAGCACATCTATCTGTTTTTCATATCCTTTGATATAGAAGGCTTCATTTAAAGGGGAAAATGGTCCATCATAATGTTTTAGATAAAAATCATCATAACTTAAATCAATTTGAATCTCTTTTGTACTGGCAATCACCTGATATCGCTGAACTACGGCAGAAAGAATTTGATTGATGTCGAGTTTTTTCAGATTTGTATCAGCAGCATCAAATGCTTTGAGTTTTGCAAGCTCAAGCATTTCTTTGATCACGTTGGATAATAATTCGCATCGCAGTTTGATCTTAAGAATAATGTCCCGGGTTCTTTGCGGGATTTCGCCGGCATATCCATCCAGTACAATATCGACATAACTTTGAATGGCAGCAAAAGGGGCTTTTAATTGATGTGTGGCATATAATAAATACTTGGTCTTTTCATTACTCATTTCCTGCAATTTCTGATTGAGCTTTTCGTATTCCATCATTTCTTTCCCAAGTTTTAAGTTTGCCTTTTCAAGTTCTTCGGTCCTTTCAATAATCTTCTTTTCCAGATTATTTTTATATTCATTGAGGTTTTGATTGATTTCATTATAGGCATCAAGTAAATTATAGACGATCTTTGCTCCTTCGGCGCCAATCAGGCTTATATTCGGGGATTTCTTTTTGCTGAGATTTACAAAAACCTCCGGATCTCCTGTGGCTTCAAATATAAGACTTACTTCTTTGTCTGCAATAATTTGATTGTAATCGGTAATGCATAGAATCTTGTGCTCCCTGGCAAAAAGAAAGCCAACAGCATCAGGATTTATGTCACATACATATTTTATTTTAACGCCGGGAATTTCCAAAAGCACCTTCAGCAGTGCCAGCCCGCCGTTGCCTGCTCCTATTAATGCTATAACCGCTTCATTCATATTTTTCCCTTTATTTTTAATCTGCTGATATTGTACAATGTGTAAGGATTTCTTGAAATAAAAATTTAGGTCAAATCACTACTGGATACGTAGTATAATTAAGAATGCTTAAAATATTATTTTTGATATTGTAAAATTTCTAATTTACATATATTATTTACAGTTATTTGGTATAATCAAGCTTTTTAATAGTAAATAATGAAAAAGATAAATAATCATTTTTCAAATAAAATAAGGGATGAAATATTAAATTTCATTGAACCTGATATTTATTATTGTTATCAATGCGGAAGATGTACTGCAGGATGCCCTCTTGCAAATGTATATAAATATCAGCCCAATCAGATTATAAGACTTATTGCCGCAAATAAAATAGAGTCTATTTTTGATTCTAATTCTATTTACCTATGTTTTTA
>JAMCVO010000594.1 GCA_023475715.1 Actinomycetota bacterium | reverse complement strand
GGAGCACTCAGTGCCTCCTATAAAAAGATTTATGATGCAGATTACCGGGTTAGAATTGACATAGATGATAAAAGTGGAGAAATAAAGGTATTCAAACTTTTAGAAGATGAAACGGATGACGGTAAAGGCAAAGGCGGCGAAATAGAAATAACTCCTGAGGATTTTGGCAGGATTACTGCGCAAACAGCAAAGCAGGTAATCAGGCAGCGGATAAAAGAAGCTGAAAGAGAAATAATGTTTGATGAATTTAAGGATCGTGTTGGAGATTTGGTTACAGGAATTGTGCAGCAGAATGATTCCAGGTTCACTTTGGTTGACCTCGGGAAAGTAGAGGCACTTTTGCCACAATATGAGCAGGTACCAGGCGAGAGATACAAGCATGGGGAAAGAATTAAATGTTTTATATCTGATGTAAGAAATACGACTAAAGGTCCTCAGGTTATAGTATCAAGAACCCATACGGGATTAATCAGAAGATTGTTTGAGCTCGAAGTTCCGGAAATAAGTGAGAAAGTCGTTGAAATTAGAAGCATAGCCCGTGAAGCAGGATACAGGACAAAAATAGCAGTCCTGTCAAACGATAAAAATGTTGATCCGGTAGGTGCATGTGTCGGACCTAAAGGTTCAAGAGTCAGAATGATTGTTGATGAGCTTGAAGGTGAAAAAATAGATATTGTTGATTATAGTGATGATCCTGTTATTTTTATTAAGAATGCATTAAGCCCCGCGAGAGTATTGAAGGTCCTTACGGATGAAGATAGAAAATTTGGACTTATTGTGGTCCCAAATGATCAACTGTCTCTCGCTATTGGGAAAGAGGGCCAGAATGCAAGGCTTGCAGCTAAATTAACAGGCTGGAAGATAGACATAAAGAGCGAGAAGCAATTCGAAGATGAATTAAATGAAGCACGAAGAGAAAGAATAGAGCAAAAGGAAAAAACTTAAATAAATGAATTCCATAAGAATATATGAATTAGCCAAAGAAATTAATATACCAACTGGTGATATTATAAAAATATGCCAGGATCTTGGGATTGAAATTAGAAGCCACAGCTCAGCAATCACGGAGGACCAGAAAGAAAAAGTCTTAAAAACTTTAATAAAGATCAAACGGGCTTCTATGAACAAAGCTGCTGCTGAAAAAAAATTTGCCGGGAAAAAATCTATTATTAAAGCAGTAGGTAAAAAGATAAAAAAAGTCCTCAAGCCTGTTTCTTTAAAAAAACCTGAGGTAGTTGATAAAAAAGAAGAAAAGAAGGAACCCGAGAAAAAAACTGAAGATACTTTAAAGCGCAGGTCAGGCTGGGATGAAGAAAAAAAGATAAATATAAGAAAAGTGCTTGATAAGGAGCTTGACAAAGAAGAAAGAGAAGGCAAGTTAAAGAATAAGGCTAAAAGTATTTCGTTTAAAAAACATGAAGAAAAAGTTGCAGAGGAAAAACATGTTACCAAGGATTCATTAAAAGACCTTGATCTGAAGGAGAAGATCAGTAAAAGGCCTGAGATTAAGAAAAATATTGAACTTCAGGAAGGCGTAAACATAAAGCTGTTATCCGAAAGGATAGGCATACCATCCAGCGAAATTATACAGACACTTTTCAATATGGGTGAGATTGTCCATATCAACCAATCCCTTGATAAAGATTTCATTGAATTATTGGCTAATGAATATAATTTTAAATACAGTATCATAGATTTTGAAGATCAATCAGATGAAGTTTTTAAGGATCCGGAAAAAGATTTAGTTATCCGGCCCCCGATAGTTACAGTTATGGGTCATGTCGATCATGGAAAAACAACACTGCTGGATGCAATAAGACAGTCCAACATTGTCTCAGGTGAAGCCGGCGGGATAACACAAAAAATAGGTGCTTATCAGACTATTTATAATGGAAGGAAGATTACTTTTATTGATACTCCAGGACATGAGGCATTCACCACCATGCGTGCAAGAGGTGCCAGAGTTACAGATATTGCAGTCATAGTCATCGCAGCCGATGATGGAGTAATGCCGCAAACAGTTGAAGCTATAGACCATGCCAAAGCAGCAGGAGTACCAATAATAGTTGCAATTAATAAAATAGACCTGCCAGGTTCTAATCCTGATAAGATAAAAAAAGCACTTACAGAATACAATCTTGTACCGGAAGAATGGGGGGGCGATACAATATTTGTTAATCTTTCAGCAAAAAACAGGATTAATATTGAGGAGCTGCTGGAAATGATTTTACTTGTAGCTGATTTGCATGAATTAAAAGGTAACCCTAATGCTGAAGGAAGCGGAATTATAATAGAATCCAGGCTCGATAAGGGCTTTGGGCCCGTCGGCACTGTTTTAATAAGAAGGGGAACCATAAAAGTTGGGGATTTTTTTGTTACCGGAAATTCCTATGGTAAAATAAGATCGATTCATGATGAATATAGAAACCTTATTGACAGGGGTGAGCTGTCACAACCTGTCGAAATATCAGGATTTTCTTCGGTCCCTCAAGCGGGAGACAAATTTTTCGTAGTAAAAAGTGAAAAGGTTGCCAAGGAAATGGTTGGCAAGAGAGAATACCAGAAAAAATTAGCGAGAATATCTGAAGCAAGAAAGCATATCACGCTTGAGGATCTTGCAGAAATTCCAAAGGAAAATGAAATTAAAAAATTAAGAATAATACTTAAATCCGAATCAACCGGTTCACTGGATGCAGTGGAAAAGTCACTTAAAGATGCAGAAGAAGAAAATATAAAAATTGAAATCATTCATAAGGGCGTTGGTGCAATTACCGATAGCGACATTTTACTTGCATCAGCATCTGATGCGATAATCCTTGGATTTGGTGTAGTTGCAACGTCAAAGGCAAGGGTCCTGGCAAAAGAAGAAGGTGTTGAAATAAGGACCTATGAAATAATATACAAGCTTATTGATGAAATGAAGCTTGCATTTAAAGGAATGCTTGAACCAAAGTTCGAAGATCGTTTAAAAGGTACCGTTGAAATCAGAGAAATGTTCAAAATACCAAAAGTTGGAAATATCGCAGGTTGTTATATCGTTGATGGTGAAGTGGAAAGAGGTAATCTGGTCCGCATTATAAGAGATGGAAGCATAATCTTTAACAGTAAAATTGCTTCACTTCACAGGTTTAAAGAAGATGTAAAAAAAGTGACTACAGGATATGAATGTGGTGTAAGAGTGGAAAATTATCAGGATTTGAATAAAGGCGATATCCTCGAAGTTTACGAAAAAAAGGAAGTGTAGCGCTTAGATACAGTGCATTTTATTTAGAGATGAATAGAGCAAGAAAACTTGAGATTGATTTACAAAGAGAGATCAGTTTTATAATAAATTCAAAATTAAAAGACCCAAGGATAGGATTTGTTACCGTAACAGACGTAAAACTTTCCCCTGATTATCATTATCTTGATATATTTGTCAGCATAATGGGAGAAGAAAGAGTCAAAAACGATTCAATGATGGGATTAAACCGGTGCAAAGGTTTTATAAAAAAGAATCTGAAAGAAAGATTCAGGCTAAGAACAATACCGGATATAAAGTTTATATATGATAAATCAATTGAGCATGGGTTTAAGATCACGTCAATACTTGAAAATTTAAAGAAGGTAAAATAATAGCAGATTTATTTAAAAAAGTTCTCGAAATAGTAAAAGAAAACGAAAAATTTTTAATAATTACCCATGATTACCCTGATGGTGACGGTTTGGGCTCGCAAGTGGCATTTTTTGATCTTTTGATAAATCTGGATAAAAAAGTTTCAATGATCTGCACAAGCGATATTCCTTATCAGTATAAATTTCTTCCAAATGTTAACAAAATAAAAAATAGACTTGGTAATTTAGATCCGGACTGCACCCAAAGAGATTGTATATGTATTTGCCTGGATTGTGCAGACGAAGAAAGACTCAATCTTGATATCTCGAAGTTAAAAGAGAAAGTTTCCAAAATAATAAATATAGACCATCACCTTGGCAATACTTATTTTGGAGATATAAATGTTGTTGACCCTGTTAAATCCGCAACTGCCGAAATACTATATGAATTTATAAATCAAAATTTTAAGGGTTATATGAATTACAATATTTCAGTTGGAATTTACACGGGTATTTTAACAGACACAGGAAGATTTCAATATGCGAATACTACCAGCAATGTTCATAAGATTGTCAGCAACCTTCTTGATTTTGGTGTCAAACCATCAGAAGTATTCAGCTGCATTTATGAAAATGAGCCATATGGCAGATTTAAACTTATCGAGCTTGCAATAAATAGGATGAAACTGGTTAAATCTAAAAAGCTTATTTATTCATACTTGCTCC
>JAMCVO010000050.1 GCA_023475715.1 Actinomycetota bacterium | reverse complement strand
CTTCCAAAAAAATTTACAATTTTCAAAATATATAAAATAAATGGTTTTGCCGGCAATATTAGGAAGCTTCCGATAGGAGGCCAGAAAAGACTGAAAGCTGAGGATAAAATAAGAATAAACAGAAGCAGATAAAACACGGGAATTATTAAAATATTTGTCAGCGGCGCAATAAGGGAAAATTCTTTAAAAAAATAAAGCAATATGGGCATTATGAAAACATTTATTGAAAAAGTGGTTATGAATATCTTCATGAAATAGTTCTCTTCAAGATTATAGTCTGTTCTGAGCTTATACCTGGCTTTTAACTTCTTGCATGTTTTTTTCACTAACCCTGCAAATATGCTGTTTATATAAATAATTGCCGCCATTGCAGCAAATGAAAGCCAGAATCCTATATTATTTAAAAATTCCGGAAAAGCTGCCAGAAGGAATATATAAGTCATACTCAATATGAATTTTCCGCTGGATTCCCTTTCCCAAAAACCGGCAAGCATTATCAGGATTGCCATCATTGAAGCTCTTAAAGCACTTGCTTTTTGTCCCACTAAAAAATTATAAAAAACTAAAAATAGCAGGATCAACAGCATGATAAATATGTTCTTAAGATGTAATTTTTTTAAGCTAGGATTGGCATATTTTAAAAAAGATACCAGCAGATAAATGAAAAAGGAAATATGCTGCCCCGAGATAGCCAGCAGATGATAGACACCGCTATGCTTAAAATTTTGAAGTGTGAGATTTGATACGAAATTATCATTGCCTAATATGAGTGCAGTTGCAATCCCTGCGCAGCCGGTTCCAAGCTTATCGTAATATACTCTGGAAATACATTCATATGTTCTTTTTCTGAAATTATAAAAAAAAGTCATCAGACCTTCTGCAGGAAATTTTTCCGTATGAAAATCTTCCAATATAAGTGTCAGCCTGCCGTCATCCCGCAAGTTCAATATTCCGCTAGCTTTAATGAAATCATCCCTTTTAAATGAATAATAATTTGCAGTCTTGAGCTTTACATTTATGATATCATTTGATTCCATGTTTAGGCCCTGGATACGGTCAGTATTTTGAAGTATTATTTTTTGAGTGCATAACATAAATGACAGGTATCCTTTTTTAATTTCAGGGTGGCTGGATATTCTTCCTTCTGCAATAATTGTTGTATCAGGATTTCTAAGTCCGTAATCATAAAGATTTTGAAAAATATTTTTATCTTCCCTGTAATAATAAAAATAAGAGCATCCCATGCCGATCACTAAAAAATTAAAGGATGCAATTATTAAAATAATTCTGACCGGTAGGATGACTTGTAAATTTTGAAGACCTGTTTTTTTAAGCGGACCAGCAGCTGTATCCTGAGCAGTAATTGTATCCTGACCAGTGGTTCTGTCCACATCAGTATTTGTATCCACTGATGCAACATCCGAAGTTGTACATGCATTTTTCTTCCTGTAAATTAAAAAAATAATTATGGAAATTAAAAAAGTTAAACATACTATAATTGGAAGGATGGTTATATTCAAAAATGTTCTCAGTAATTTTCCGGTTATTATACCTGAAGTTAAAAAAACGGCCCAGACCAAGTGATAATATTTCAACAGAAAATTTGCGAGGTTTGTTAAACAGAGATAAAGTCCTTTATTTTTTCGAATTTCTTTTCTCCGATACCTTTAACATTTTTTAATTCTTCCTTATTTTTAAATTGACCATATTTGTTCCTGTAATCAATTATATTCTGAGCAATTACAGTACCGATACCGGGCAGTTGAACCAATTCGGATAAGTCTGCAAAATTTATATTTACCTTTTTATTTTGAAAAGACTGAGAATTGCTTACATCCGTTGGTACACTGTTGCCGGAATTGCCGATATTCTCCCATTCATTAAAAAAATCCGTCATTCCGTTTTTTATTTCATCCAGAGAAGGTATGTAGAATTTCTGGGAATCAGTTAAAATTTGCGCCAGGTTAATGGCCTCAAGGCAGGCGTCTTCTGTTGCTCCGCCTGCCAGGTTGATAAGATCTATAAGTCTTGACCCATTTCCTATATCGTAAACACCGGGAGTTTTGATATGACCACAAACATAGACTTTAATTACAGTAATTCCGGTATTTTCCCCAAGTTTAGAATCATCTGAGCCATCAGTATCGGTATCGCCAGCAGCACCAGTACTGCTGGTATCGCCGGATACATTGGTAATTTCTTGCAGGCTATCTGTGATATTAAAACCGGCGGAATTGTCTCCGGTGATTTTTCTGTTATTGTCATAATAGCTTTTTAATATATTCTCTTTAGTATTTATCTGCTGCTTTTGAAAGATAAAAATAAAAAGAAACGAGGCAATCATTAAAAAAATTATAAAAAATATTGCCAGGTAAAGATGTTTTCCTTTCCTGTATCGTATTCTATCCAAAATACATCTTATCTTGCCTATTTTTTCTTTTAAATCAATTAAGTCCATGAAAGATCCTTATAAAATTTTATTTTTGGCTTATTATTTACCCTTTTATGATTTTATGCTTTTATATAATAGCATAAAATTAAATAATATTGAATAGCTTGATTTTCTAAATATTGTGAGTTATCGCATAAATGTAAATTTGTCTCCTCTGGTATAATATTTGGTAGTCAGTTAATGTTTTATAACTAAATTATAATTAAATATAGTTCTAATCTTTGCAGCAGCAATAGTCAGGAGGTAATTAAATGTCCAAAACAGTCTTGTTACTGGTCGAAGATGGCTTCAGGGATGAAGAAGTAATCTATCCCTATTACAGATTTATTGAAGCAGGTTTTGATGTTAAGGTAGTCGGGCCTGAAAAAAACAAGGAGTATAAGGGTAAATTTGGTGTTGGCATAAAATCCACGCTTGCACCTGAGGATGTTGATATAAATGAAATTGCAGCTTTAATAATCCCAGGTGGATATGCTCCAGGAAAAATGAGATTAAACAGGCTTATGGTAAATATAGTCAGAAATGCTTTTGTTTCTTCAAAAATTATAGCTTCAATATGCCATGGAGGGCAAATGCTTGTAGAAGCTGACATAGTCAGGGGGAAAAATGTCACAAGCTGGAAAGGTGTTGCCACAGATTTGAAAAATGCGGGCGGAAATTATCTTGACCAGGAAGTTGTGGTCGATGGAAATCTCATAACTTCCAGGATGCCTGAAGACCTGCCGGCATTTTGCAGGACAGCCATCAGTTTGATCAAATAAAATTATACAAACTCATGGATCCCATAGTTATGTATATAACGCATTTATTCTAATAAAAAAGAATATTGTTTAATCAGATAATTAAGTTTATTCTAATATTAATTAATTCATTTAAAATATTTACCTGAATTCACCAAGTTGATTTATAAACCGAGTTATAGCCTAAAAAATACCTTTAAATCCTTCCCGACTATCGGGAGGAAAAGTTGAGGATTTTATAAAGTATTTTATCAGTTTTATGAAAATAAAATAATAAAAACAAAATTAAGATGAGAATTATTTGAAATTTCCTGAAAACTCCCCGGGATTCCTTATTACTGTATGAAGTAAATATTAAGAAATAAATATTATGGAATATCTGGATTTAAGAAAATTTTTTTTTGATAACCTCAAAGACAAAAAAGTATTTTTTTATTACAGAGATAGATACAGAACTTGGAAGTGGGCATTCAACGATATTCTGGAATCAGCGCTTAAATTTGCAGTTCTTCTCGAAAATCTAAAACTTAAAAAAGGAGACAGGGTACTATTAAAGGCTCCGGCTAGACCTGAATGGGTTCTCGCATATATTGGCTGTGCCATGTACGGGGCAATCATCGTTCCTCTTGATTTTAAATCAGACAAAAAATTTAGTGAAATGGTTTCAGGTGATGCTGAACCAAAATTATATATAAATTCAAAAGATTCTGAAAATAATGAAAATATTAAAGACTTCAAAGGTGTGCAACTTTTTCTGGAAGATTTAGAGGATATGATCAGAGATAATCATCTTTTTGAATATGAAGCTGTCACCATAAATCTCTGACATAAAGTTCC
Source organism: Actinomycetota bacterium (assembly GCA_023475715.1). Next base: position 295 of record JAMCVO010000050.1, on the reverse strand, counting down.
CCATTTTTAACCATTATTCCCTTGTCCCATATGTACGGACAAGTTGTGGGAATATTTATACCCATTGCCATAAAAACTTCTGTAATATTTATCCATAGTATTATGCCTAGGGATATTCTGGAAATTATAAAAAAAGAGCACCCTATTTCCTTGGGGGCTCTCCCCCAGCAACTTCAGACTATAAAAGAATACATATTTGTTGCATTCGGGCTTAAGAATGAAAAATTCTATACAATTTTTAATAAATACAAAAAGAAAAAATGGTGGATAAGATTTATAAGATTTCTGCCGCTTC
>JAMCVO010000007.1 GCA_023475715.1 Actinomycetota bacterium | reverse complement strand
GGGCATGGTTCCTCCCCCGGGAGGAGAGCTGAGCCTGAAACTGAGCTGGCTTTTACCCGCCGGGGAAAAGCCTGCGTGTTTTTGAAATACCCATCATGGCTCTTAAAATTTTCCTTTATTGCTATCACGAAATTTTTAAATGCTTCTACAAAAGTTCAATATTATAATCTGACAAAGGCATTATACTTTTTTTCTTTTATAAGTTCTTTTACCTCAAGCTCAGATATTATCTGAAGTACTTCCTTTAAATTAAATTTTGTTTCACAAACTATTTTTTCTATACTTTTTGGCAAGCAGCCTAAACAATCAAAAACAAGTTTTTGTTTTTGATTTAACGTTTTTCCTAAAATATTTATTTTTTCTCTTTGTGTGAAATTATTTTCAAGATTTTCCTTTTGGAGACACTGTGAAATATCATTCTTATAATATTGATTTATTTCCTCAAGAATGTCATCAATATTTTCAACAAGCTTTGCGCCATTTTTTATCAATTTATGGCATCCCTGGCTTTCCGGATTGAATATGCTGCCAGGTATGGCAAAAACTTCTCTATTTTGATTCAAAGCAAATTCACCGGTTATCAGTGCTCCGCTTTTAATACCAGCCTCAATTACTACTACTCCCATAGACATCCCACTTATTATTCTGTTTCTGGCAGGAAAATTTGATTTTAAAGGTGGTGTCCCTGGAAGGAATTCCGTTAATAAACTACCTTTGTCAATTAATTGGTTATATAGATCTTTATTTTCAGGTGGATAAATAATATCTATACCGCATCCCAGGATACCAATGCTGCCTCCCTTTTCTTCCAAAGCGGCCTTTTGTGCCCAATAGTCTATTCCTGATGCCATTCCGCTAACTATCGTTATACCAATTTTTGAAAGCTGTCTGCTGATATATCCTGCAACATCTTTACCATAAATTGAACATTTTCTTGTGCCGACTACAGCAAGCAAATAATCAGATTTTAATATTTGGTTACCTTTGTAAAATAATACAGGCGGAGGATAATAAATTTCTTTCAAAAGTTTGGGATAAATTTTTTCTGAAATATTTAATACATTAATATTATTTTTCTTTATATGAGCGATCAGATTATCAAAGTCTGAAATTTTATTATTTTCTAATTGCATTTGGATATTTTTATTTTTAAAAGTTTCTGAATTTAATGTTCTGGTAATATTAAAGTCATTTTTTTTATAAGCTTCGATAATTTCCGATTGCTTAATATTAAAAGCAGTGGTTAGATATAAAATTTCTTTACTTATCCTGTCAAGTTTATCTTTATTATCTTTATTATGCATATCATATTTTGCTTAACTGTTAATGATATCTTCGAGACCAGAATTGATCCTATATTGCAAGGCTTCCATAAAATAAGATAATTTAATATTCCCTGACTTCTCCATATCTGCTATGGTTCTTGAAACTTTTATTAAACTTGCCAGTGCTCTGGCGCTTAAATTATATTTTTTGGTGAGCTCTGGAATTAATTTTTTCAATTCATTATTCTTATCAATCCAGCCATATATTATTCTGGCATTTACTTCAGCATTATAATTAATATTACTATTTGAATATCTCTCTTTTTGTATTTCCCTGCTTTCTTCAACTCTTTTTATAATGATCTTGGATGATTCAGTAAAACCTTCATTTATAAAATCGTCATCCCCTAAACGAGGAACATCAACTTTCATATCGATTCTATCCATTATTGGTCCGGATATGCTGTTCCAATATTTTCTTATCTCACCGGTTCTGCATTTACATTTTTTTCTTTCGTCTCCCAAATATCCGCACATGCATGGGTTTGTAGCGACGACAAGCATAAAACTGCATGGAAACTTAAAAGAAATGTTATTTCTGGAAATAATGATATCTTTATTTTCCAGTGGCTGTCTTAAATCCTCTATTAGCGTTCTTGGAAAAAGCGAAAATTCATCCAGGAACAAAACTCCTCTATGAGCAAGGCTTATTTCACCCGGGCGCGGTATAATACCACCGCCGATAAGATTGATGCGCGTAATAGTATGATGCGGATTTCTAAATGGTCTCTGTGTTATAAGATTGGAATTATTTTTTTTGTGCAGGCTGTAAATTTTTGTTACTTCTATGCTTTCATTCAAACTTAATTTTGGCAATATAGAAATAATCCTTTTTGAAAGCATTGTTTTACCTGCGCCAGGCGGGCCTATGAGCATCAAGTTATGCATTCCGCTTGCAGCAATTTCAATAGCTCTTTTTGATCTTAACTGTCCTTTTATATCACAAAAATCCAGATCGTCATATTTATTTTCAATTTTTGTTCTGCTTATTGAGAAATATTGATTGCTTAGATTTTCATTATTTAAATATAATCTGATAATATCTTTTAAGCTTCTGCATGGTATAATTTTTATATTTTCTATAAGACTGGCTTGTTCTGCATTACCATAAGGCATAAAAAAGTATTTCTTTCCAACTCTGGAAGCTTCTTCGGTCATGGAAATTATTCCTCTTACTGGATTTAAATTTCCATCCAATGATAGTTCGCCAATAAAACAGCATTTATCCTTATTCTTAATTTTAATCTGGTCGCTTACACTTAATATTGCAATTGCAATTGGCAAGTCATATAGAGCTCCCTCTTTTTTTATATCTGCAGGAGAAAGATTTATAATTATTTTTTTCATGGGAAAATTATAACCGCTATTAATGATTGCAGCTTTTACCCTTTGCCTGGATTCATTTATTGATTTATCGGGCAGGCCGACAATGTCAAAAGATGGCAGACCGTTGGAAATATGCGCTTCTATGGAAATGGTGATTGCTTCTATGCCTATGAGAGCAAAACTGTTTAATTCAAAAAACATGTGCCAATTATATATGTATTTATATAATTAGTCAAATATGCAAACTAATAAGTTAGTATTAAAAATTTCGTGATAAAAAATAAATTGATAAGCCAGGATGGGTATTGAGAAAACCATTTGAAGGCTTAAGCGGGCATGGTTCCTCCTCCGGGAGGAGAGCGAAGCCTGAAACTGAGCTGGCTTTTACTCGCCGGGGAAAAGCCTGCGTGTTTTTGAAATACCCATCATGGCTCTTAAAATTTTCCTTTATTGCTATCACGAAATTTTAGATGCTTCCACAAATAAATATATTTTTTAAAAAGCATTTTGGATATGCACGAGATTAAAATTCTTTTCTATTTCCGAAAGTTTCATATTGCTGCAAATTTTACTTATATTTTTTATATTCCGTATATCATTTAAAAAGCAGGTTTCTGAAAGATTTATTGAAATAACATCAAACTGCACATCAAAGTTATTTATATTTTCAGAAGCTGCAAAAAAAATTGCAAGTTTTTTCAATTTAAGAACTTTAACATTATTCACAGATTCTTCCGGATAACCGAAATTTAAATTAGTTCTTGTTTTGACTTCAATAAAAACTATCTTGTTTTTATTTTTTGCTATTAAATCGAGTTCGCCCAGCCTGCATCTGTAATTTCTTTTTAAAATTGAGTAGCCCTTTTTCACTAAAAATATTTCAGAAATATCTTCGCCGAGGCTCCCTAACTGTTGTTTGGATAGCATAATTATCTGCCCCCTAATTTAAGACTCCCTTAAAAGACATCCTGTGGATTTTAGAAGGGCCATATTTTTGCAGCATTTTTAAGTGTTTTCTTGTACCGTATCCCTTATGAAGTTCAAAACCATACTCAGGGTAAACTCTGGACATTTTTATCATGAGCCTGTCCCTTATAACCTTTGCAATTATTGAGGCTGCAGCAATAGTGGCACTTAGTTCATCTCCTTTGACAATTGGAACAATCAATGACCTCATGTTTGGATTTAAAGCATCTACAAGAATAATATCAGGTTTAATTTTTAGACTTTTTATTGCTTTTTTAATTACTAAAATGTTGGCTTTCTGCAGTGAAATTTTATCAATTACTTCAGGAGATACTTTTGCCACAGACCAACACGAGCAACTTTTTATTATTTTTCTGAAAATAGCGTTTCTTCTTTGCTTGGTTGTTTTTTTTGAATCATTTAATTTATCTATGAATATTTTGTCTCTTTGAAGGATTACGGCTGCTGCAACTAGTGGACCGGCAAGGCAGCCTCGCCCAACTTCATCAACGCCCGCAATATTTAAAAAACCATTTGAATAAAGTTCATCCTCAAATTGGCAAAGGTTTATAAGTCTTTTGACTTCTCTTAATTCCATTTTTATAATTAGTTTCAGTCAGGTTTACCAATTCTGGAAAAGGGACTGTATATAAAAACTATCTTACCAAATACTCTATCTAACGATATGGGCCCAAAAACTCTGCTGTCTGCACTATTGTTTCTGTTATCACCCATTACAAATAATTCATTTTTATTTATTTTGTAGCTTTTATCTTCATAGGACGGTGAAATGTTATCCGGCAAATAAGATTCTGAAATTTTTTTGTCATTAATAAGAATGTCTCCACTTTTTGTCAGAGTAATTTCTTCATTGCTCAGCCCTATCACTCTTTTAACAAGATTCTTTTTTTCAATCGGAGAGTAAAAAGCTACAATATCGCCTCTTCTGACTGGTTTTAGTTTATATTCCAGTTTGTATACGATGACCTTATCACCTACAAGAAGTGTTGGAGTCATTGAAGGAGTAGGTACTATATAGGGTTCTATAATAAATATTCTTAAAGTTATTGAGAAAACAGCGGCAATTATTGCAACAATAAAATAACCAAGGAATTCTCTAAATATATTTTTTTTATTTTTTGAATTCAACTTTTGCTTTTTTACCCACTTTTTTCCTTAGGTAATATAGTTTTGATCTTCTGACAATTCCGGAATTTAATTTTGTTATCGATTGAATAACCGGTGAATTAGTAAGAAAAGTTCTCTCAACACCAACATTAAAAGAAATTTTTCTAACCGTAAAAGCCTTATTAATACCATAACCATGAGTCTTTATGACAATACCTTCAAAAGATTGAATTCTCTCTTTATTCTCCTCACTGATTTTAATATTTACTTTTACTTTATCTCCTGATTTGAATTCAGGGATATCAGTTCTTAAGTACTTGCTTTCTATTTTATCTATAGTGTTCATTATAAACTCCATATATCTAAGGATTATCAAAATTATTAACTAAAAAAATAATTACTGTAAATACAAATTAATTTATTTCAAAAGTTATCTGAAAACAAACTAACCAAATATAATGAATTTAATGATTTTTGTCAAATAAATCCGGCCTCTTTTTAATGGTAATTTCAACAGATTTATCTTTTCTCCATTTTTTAATTTGGTTGTGGTTGCCGCTTAGCAAAACATCGGGTACCTTCAGGCCTTTATATGTTTCCGGGCGTGTATACTGTGGATAGTCAAGCAAATTGTTCTCAAATGACTCATTTTTTAAAGATTCTTCTTTACCTACGACTCCTTCCAACAGCCTTATGGTACCATCTATTAAGACCATTGCAGGTATTTCTCCGCCTGTTAAAATGAAATCTCCAATTGAAATTTCCATATCAACTGCCAGGTCTTTGATTCTTTCATCTACACCTTCATATCTGCCGCAAATAATAATTAAATTTTCCATTCCGGACAAATACTTAAGTGTGCTTTGTTTTAATTGGTCGCCGCTGGGGGCCAATAGTATTGTTTTTTGAAGTTTTGTTTGTAGCACAGCATTTTTTTCTTTAATATGCTTTACTGCAGAGTCCATGGGTTGAACCATAAAAACCATTCCTGCACCGCCGCCGTATGGCCTATCATCAACTTTCTTATGCTTATCGTCTGTGAAGTCTCTTAAATTATATATATTTAACTCACACAATTTTTTATTTATCCCCTCTTTTATTACGCCAAAGTTTGTGAAGTTGTCAAAAATATTTGGAAATATTGTTATTACATCAATTTTTATCATGAGAAAGTATGGAAAATTAAATATATTCAGGTACTTTTTTAAGTATTATTTTTTTATTTTTAATATCAATATCAAGAATAAAATCTTCGATCATGGGTATTATAATGGTATCACGATTTTTTTTTGACTTACCGGTACTTTTAATATCTGTATCCATATTTTCTAACTCAACTATAAGGCTGTCATTGGAGGGAAAATTTTCAACATTCTTTACTTTGCCGATAATATTTTTATCCGGAGCATAAATCAGGCAACCAATAATATCATCGACCCAGTAATTGTTCTCGCCAATTTCAGGCTTGTCTTTTTCTTTTCTGTATAATAAGCAGCCTCTTAATTTTTCTGCTTCATTTCTGTTGTTATAATTAAAGAATTTTAATAAGGTTCTGGATTTATTATTGAGTTCAATTACATTTTCGATAATTATTTCTTTTACACAGTCTTCATCCAGATAAATCAAGTCACCGCTTCTAAAAGTATTGGGATAACCGGTAAGAAACCTGACATATAATTCACCCTTAAGGCCACGTGGCTTACCGATTACCCCGATTAGACGAGCTATTGAAACTTTTTCTGACATAATTTCTAAAGATTATGTCTTTTAAAAACTTATATATCTTAACTATATTAAAAAATTAATTATCTATATAAATTTAAAAGATAAATCAGTCTATTATTTTAACAATTGAAGATTTACCTCTTTTAGCAGAAGCAGCCCTCATAATAACTCTAAGTGCATTTGCTGTTCTTCCCTTTTTGCCAATTACTTTTCCCAAATCATTTTCTGCAACATGAAGCTTAAAAATCACTGTTTTATCCCCTTCAGGTTCTTCAGTAATATCTACTTCTTCTGGATTATCCACCAATTCTTTCACCATGTACTCTAGAAGTTCTTTCACAGTTTACCTCCGTTTTCTTTTTTATGTCTACTGTTTTAAATTGACAATATTGAAAATCTTTTGAACAGTATTTGTAGGCTTCGCGCCTTTCTGAAGCCAATCAAGTGCTTTTTCTTTATCAATTTCTATTTTAGAGGGCTCTCTCTTAGGGTCATATGTACCAATGTTCTCAATGAACTTTCCGTCTCTGGCTTTTCTTCCATCAGCAACAACAATTCTGTAATATGGCTGCTTCTTTGCACCAACTCTGGACAATCTGATCTTTACACTCAAAGCAATAACCTCCTGCATTCTATAAATAACAATTTTCAGCTCAAATTTTTAATGAATTCAATTATATATTTTTATCAAAAAACTGCAAAATATTTTTTAGGTCATTTAAAAAGGCATTTGTAATCCTTTTCCGAATCTGGAAAATTGCCGCAATGCCTGTTGCGCCATACTAAATTGCTTAAGCAGTCTGTTTATATCACCTACAGATGTTCCACTTCCCGCAGCTATTCTTTTTTTTCTGCTGCCATTAATAATATGAGGTTTCATCTTTTCTTCTATGGTCATTGAATTTATCATCGACTCTATCCTGTCGATTTGTGAATCATCTATTTTGGCATTTTTAAAAATCATGCTCTTGTTTTTTACCGGCAGCATGGAGAGTATTTTATCAAGTGAACCTATTTTCCTTATACTTTTTAGCTGATCGACAAAATCAATAAAATTGAGCTCGTTTTTATAAATTTTTTGTTCAAGCTCTTTAGCTTTTTTTTCATCAATGACTTTTTCGGCTTTTTCTATTAAAGTTAAAACATCACCCATTCCAAGTATTCTTGAAGCAATCCTGTCAGGGTAAAATAAATCAAATTCTTCAATCTTTTCACCAGTTGAAATGAACTTTATCGGCTTCTTTATTACATGATTAATTGAGAGAGCTGCACCACCTCTTGTGTCACTGTCCAGTTTTGTCAATATTATTCCATCAAACTCGAGAATACGGTTGAATTCGGAAGCAATATTAACTGCTTCCTGGCCTGTCATTGCATCCAATACCAGCATAATTTGATGCGGTAAGACTTTTGATCTGATATTTTTCAGTTCATTCATCATATCTGTATCTATTTGAAGCCTGCCGGCCGTATCTATGATTACTACGTCATTGCTATTTTTTCGCAAAGCTTCTATACCATTTACAGATATTTTTATGGGATCAGGATTTGTTTCCGAGTAAATATCAAATCCATATTTTTTTGCAAGATCTTCAAGCTGTTTAACTGCAGCAGGCCGATAAATATCAGCAGCTATTACAGAAACTTTTCTTTGATATTTATTTTTAATAAAGTTTGCCAATTTTATTGTAGCGGTAGTTTTACCTGTTCCCTGCAATCCTACAAGCATAAATATTGTAGGAATCTTTGGCGAAAAAGTAATTTCACTTCCGGTACTGCCAAGCATTGAAATCATTTCTTCATCTACTATTTTTACTATCTGCTGATAAGGAGTGAGGCTTTCAAGAACATTGGCTCCAATTGCCTTTTGTTTTATATTTTCAAGAAACTCCTTAACTACTTTAAAATTTACATCCGCTTCAAGCAACGCAAGTCTTATTTCTCTGATGGCATTATCCAAATCTACAGGGCTTAGCTTCCCTTTATTTCTTATTTTATAAAAAAGATCTTCAAATTTTTTTGTTAAAAATTCAAACATTATGTCACTCCTGGTTAAATAGCATTTCAGTAAATTTAATTGGATCAAAAAAATCAATATTATTAATTTTTTCACCACTTGTGATAAATTTTATGGGAATATTTAATTCATGCTTAATGGTCAATACAATACCACCTTTTGACGTTCCGTCAGTTTTTGTCAGAACTATGCCCGTAAGATCTAAAGCTTCATTAAAGATGGATGCTTGGATCTTTGCATTCTGTCCTGTTGTAGAATCTATAACCATCAATATTTCATCAGCTTCCCTGCATAGTTTTTTACATATTACTTTTTTGATTTTTTTCAATTCTTCCATCAAATTATATGAGGTATGCATTCTCCCAGCCGTGTCTATCAGTACCAAGTCTATCTTTTTTGCAATTGCTTTTTCAATACTATCATAGACTACTGCACCAGGATCAGAATATCTTTGATGATGTACTATTTCAATATCAAGCAATTTTGCATAGTGGTCAATCTGTTCAAATGCAGCAGCTCTGTAAGTATCGGCCGCAGTAAGCAAAATACTTTTATTTTGATTTTTAAACAGATTGGCTATCTTAGCAATTGATGAAGTCTTCCCTACTCCATTTACTCCAACCATCATCCAGACCGCAGGTATTTCACTTGAAAATTTAACAATACTGCTGCCTGAAGAAGTGTCATTATCCAATATTTTAACAATCTTGTCTTTTAAAAATTCTTTTATTGTTTCTATATTGTTGATATTTTCTTTAAAAGCATGCTTCCTTACATCAGAAATAATACTGCTTGCAGTACTTGCTCCTATATCATTTAGAATCAACTGCTCTTCGACTTCATCCCAAAATGAGTCATTGCTTTTTTTAAATTTATTCCATATTAAGTTTAGATTCTTTAATAGCCTTTTCATGTATCTTCTCCATCTTCTCGGAAACGATTTTTGAAACACCCGTCGACTGCATTGTTACACCATAGATTGTATTGGCCACTTCCATTGTTTTTTTCTGATGTGTAATTATTATTACCTGCCTTCCCGAAGAGAATTTTTTTACCAAGGCAATAAATCTGTTTAAATTCATATCATCCAAAGCTGCATCTATCTCATCAAAAACATAAAAAGGTGCAATATTCGATGCAAATATAGAGAATAAGAAAGCAATAGATATCAAAGCTTTCTCACCACCAGACAATAATGATAACTGTACAAGTTTATTGTTTCCGATATCAACCTTCATATCTATTCCTATTTCATCTCCACTATTATTGTCTGAATTTATCAGATTCATTCTGCCTTCTCCAATGGGGAACAATATTTTAAAATATGTTTTAAAGTTGTTGTTTATTTCTTCAAATTTTACAGCAAATAATTCTTCTATTTTTTTATTTATATCATTTATCAAAAGTTCAAGATTTTTTTTGCTATTAAAAAGATCGTCACGTTGAGATTGTAAAAAATCATATCTTTCTTTTACCCTGTTAAATTCTATGGTTGCGTTTGGATTAATACTGCCAAAATTTTTTATCTCGTTTTTTAATCTTCTGACAATCCGGGAAGTTTTTTCTATGTCTTCACAGGGTTTATAATTCTTAAATATATATTCTACCGGAAGATTGTAAGCATCTACTACGGCCTCTGTTTTATTTGTTACATTTTCTTTTATCTGCTGCTTGGTAAAGTTGATTTTAAAAAGTTCATTATCAATATTTTGTTTTTCTATTCTTGCATCATTTATCTTATTATCAAATTCATAAAAACTTTTATCTTCATCTTCAATTTTTCTATAAAGTTCTTTATATTCCGGATAAAGCCTGTCTTTTATCCTTTGAGCAGTTTTTATAAAAATATTTAAAACTGATAATATTTTTTCAGTATCTTTAACTCTGTTCAGACAATAATTCTCAAGAGTTTGAATATTTTCGAGCTTTTTCTCTATTTCAGCAAATAATTTGGCTGATTTATTTCTTTCATTCGTTATTTCAATATTTTTCTTACCATCATCTATTGAATCAATTGATGAACCAATATATTTTTTTATCAGCTCCATCAATTCAGTTAACTCTTTTTTAATTGATTCTTTATCCTTTTCAAATTCAATTATTAATTCAATTCTGGAAATATAATTTTTTATCTTGCTGAAGAATTCATTTATTTTATTATCCAGGTTTTTAAAACTTCTTAAAATAAATTTAGCATTTTCCTGGTAGGCATTGCTTTTTTTATTTTCATTAAAGCTTTTAGTAACTGAAATTTGCTGGGTTGATGATTTAAGGCTGGAATATTCCATTTTTAACATATTATTTAAAGTGCTAAACACATTCTTTTTACTCTCAAATAGATTTATCATGCTGCTGGCTTTATTTTCCTTTAAATTGAAATCATCTATTTTTTCTTTTAGATAATTATATCTTGACCTGCTGTTATAAATATTTTTCTGCTGCTGGCTTTTTTCTTTAATAAAAAGTTCTATTTTTTGATTTATTTCTTTTAATCTTATTTCATTTTCCTCATTTTTTGCATTTTCATCTTCCCATTTCTTATTTAATTCATTTAATTCTGAAATAAAAAGAGATAACTCTTCACTCTTTAGATTATTATGTACTTCAGAATATTGCTGGGCTTTTTTAGATTCTATTTCCAGCGGATCAAGAGTTCTTTTAACTTCATGCATTAAATCGTCTATTCTTTCTATATCACCGGATACTTTTAGTAGTTTATTTTTAGATTTATCTCTTCTGATTTTATGCTTGGCTACACCTATTAACTCATCTATAATTATTTTTCTGTCTGAAGGTTTTAAAACTGCAATATCATTTACCTGGCCCTGGTTTATTATTGTATAAAATCCTTTTCCGATTCCTTGCTCAGCAGTTAGATCTTGTATATCTATAAGTCTGCATGGAGATGAGTTTATAAAGTACTCACTTCCACCCTTTACGAATACTCTTCTTGTGATTTTAACTTCTTTAAAGTCAAGGTTTAAAAAATTATCAGAATTGTCAAAAGAAAGGGATACTTCCGCAATTGCAAGTTCTTCTTTTTTATTTCTGAATATAACATCTTCCATTGAGTTTCCGCGAAGAGATTTTGCCCGTTGTTCTCCGAGAACCCACGAAATAGCATCGGCTACATTACTCTTGCCGCTGCCATTCGGACCGACAATTACACATATTCCTGGTTCAAAAATTAATTGACTCTTATTTGCAAATGATTTAAAACCCCTGAGGGTGATGTTTTTTAAAAACAATGTTTTACCTACTCAATAGCATATTTCTATATCTTTAAATTATACAATATTTTTAATGCATTCTTAGCAGATTCCTGTTCTGAATCTTTTTTGCTCTTTCCTGAACCTTTTCCAATAATTTTATCATCTAAAATAGCTATTGAATAAAAAATTTTATTATGGTCAGGTCCTTCTGATTTTTCAATGTCATATTTTACCAACTTATTGTAGTCTGCCTGAATTATTTCCTGAAGGTAAGTTTTATAATCGGATATTTTTGGGTCATTGGTTTTTTCTTCAATAGTGTCTTCAAACTTACTTAAGAACCATTGGCTTACAAAATTTATTCCCTTATCAATATAAAGCGCACCTATAAAAGCTTCCAGACTGTCTGCAAGGATTGATTCTTTTCCCCTTCCTTTGGAAGATTCCTCATTTTCACTAAGGAGTATCTGCTTATCAAGCCGGATCTTTTTTGCTATATCTCCTAAGTTTTTTCCGCTTATCAGTAATGACCTGATTTTTGCAAGTCTTCCTTCAGGAAAATACCCAAAATTTTTATAGAGGTAACTGGTTATTATAAAAGACAGGACACTGTCACCTAAAAATTCTAATTGTTCATTTCCTCTTGATTTTATATTGATTTCTCTTGCGAAAGATCTATGGGTTAGACTTTCGATATATATTTTTAAGTCGCCTGGATCAATTCCAAGACCAATAAGCCAACTCTTAACTTTTTTTCTTAGTAACCCTTCTTCCATCAGTTATCATTATACTATGAACTAAATTTTTTATTTTTTAAAATACTTTTAAAAAATCAACATAGGTTTTAATTACTTACTGATGTGAGAATTAATATAGTCTAATGCATCTTTGACTGATATTATCTTTTCGGCCTCTTCATCACTAATTTCAATACCGAATTTATCTTCAAAAGACATTATTAATTCTACCAAATCAAGTGAATCTGCCCCCAGGTCATCAACAAACTTGCTTTCTGCTTTTATATCTTCCATCTTTACTCCAAGTACATCTACAAGTATTTCTTTGAGCTTGTCAAAATTTTCCACATTTCCTCCTTGTTTTTATTAGACTTTATTTGGTTATCTCACTTTTTATTTTACCGACAATATCAATTTTTAAATTTTCATAAGCAACTTTCATCGCACTGCTTATCGCTTTTGCTTTTGAGCTTCCATGAGAGATCATAGAAATTCCATCTATTCCTAACAGCATAGCTCCCCCATATTCTTCATAGTCAAATTTCTTTTTCATCGCTTTAAATCGTCCCTTAAGAACAGAAGCTGCAAGTTTTGTTATTAGATTATATGTTAAAATACTTTTTATTTCACCAAAAAATAATTTTGCAATACCTTCCACTGATTTCAGTAAAACATTTCCAACAAAACCGTCGCATACGACAATATCCGTGCTTCCTTCAAATATGTCTCGCCCTTCAACGTTACCAATAAAATTAATATCTGATTCACTCAATAATTTGAAAGCTTCAACTAAAATTTCGCTTCCTTTTTTTTCTTCAGCCCCGACGTTCAATAAACCAATCTTTGGATTTTCAATATTTAAAATATTTTGACTCAAAATTTTGCCCATGCTTGCAAATTGCTTTAAATATACAGGTTTAACTTCCAAATTTGCGCCGGCATCAATTAATATAAATCTGCTGTTTGCAAGAGGAATTACAACAGCTATTGCCGGACGCATGATTCCTTTTATTTTTTTCATATTAAAAAGAGAGCAAGCCAGTACCGCACCGGTATTTCCGGCAGATAAAAATGCACTTCTTTCTTTTTTTGCTGCATACTGGGTGCCCAAATAAATTGAAGATTCTTTCTTATGCTTAATTACATCCGAAGGGTGGTCGTCCATAGCAACTTCATCGGCACAGTCCAGTATCTCGATGTTGCTTATATCAAGATTATTACGAGACGCAGAATTTCTTATTATTTTATCTTTACCAGCAAGAATCAGGTTTATATTAAGATTTCTGCTTTCCTGGATGGCTCCTTTTAGAATTTCATCAGGAGCAAAATCACCTCCCATTGCATCCACTATTATGCTATATTTTTGTAGATTTTTTTCCAATAAAGTGTTATTCCAGTAAATTTATTTTCAATTCATTTAAGCTTTAATAAACCTTCAATATCAATAAATTCTTTAGTTATTTGAATTATCTTATCGATTTTCTTAAATGCATGGAATCCCGAATGCCCAATTATTACATTCAGTTTCTCAACCGTAGTAAGAGTATCATATTTTACCAGTATCATGGGAACACCAATTTCTTCCGCTCGTCCAAGAACGACACTGCTTGGTTGAAAGTTCCCTGTTAAAATTAGGCACTTGGTATTAGTCTCAAGTGCTGCAAGCTGAATATCTGCCCGATCCCCACCTGTGATAACTGCCTTATTTGCTTTCATTCTAAAAAATTTAAGAGCTTGTTCCTGGCCCATGGCTCCAAGCATAAAAGTTTCCACAAGCTCATCCACATTATCTTTTGCGCTTAATATCTTGCCGTCTAAATACTTTACCATTTCCCTAATGCTGACGGACGACAAAATCTTATCGGAAGTTATGCAACCAAATACATTTATTTTTTTATTTAAAAGAAAAGGCAGTATAAAATCCTTTAGATAATCTATACTTTCTTTGGGTACCTGATTGATGATTATTCCCCCAAAATTATTATCGAAATATTCTTTATAATATAAAACTTGATCTATTATTTCAGGTAAATATTTAAAAATCACAATTGTTTTTGCATTTATTTTCTTGCATATATCTCTTGATGAAATACCAAGAAATAATCCATCCTCAATGCTTTTTCCACCTTCAAGCAGTATTATGTCTCTGCCTTGCTTGATATTATTGAATGCTTTGTTTATTTTTTCCAGAAGATTGCCCGAAGATTTACTGTCTTTTAAGAAGTCTTTATAAGAATCTTCAGATAAAATAATGGGGCATATATCAGTGGCGTTATTCTTCATACCAAAAATTTTGGATATATACTGCGAATCTTCGTCAGTGACGATACCATTAACTATTACAGGTAAAGTACCCACAGGCTTCATATAACCAACTTTTAAGCCCATATCTTTAAGAATGCTTCCTACACCTACGCAAAGTGAGCTCTTGCCAGAAAATGACTGATTTGAAGTAAAAAGCAAAGGAGTCATATATGCTACCTCCTTTTTTTATTCCTGTATTCTAATTCTTACATCTCCCGCAATCGAACCTTTTCCTTCTTCTTTCACAAATAATGGATTTATATCCATTTCTATTATATCAGGAAAATCGGTAACAAGCTGAGAAATTTTTAGCAGTACTTCGACTATACTTTCTATATCAGAAGGTTTTTCTCCCCTTACCCCTTTGAGTAATTTAATAGTCTTTATTTCCTCGACCATTTCTCTGGCATCTGTTAGGGAAATTGGGGCAATTCTAAACGATACATCTTTAAGTATTTCAACATAAATGCCGCCTAGACCAAACATTATCATCGGACCAAATTGGGAGTCTTTATTAATTCCGATAATTGTTTCTTTCTTGGATTCAATCATTTCCTGGATTGAAATTCCATTTATTTTTGCGGATGGCATATATTTTTTAACATTAGATATTATGCCCTCAAAACTTTCCTCAAGTTCTTTATAATTCTTTATACCAATTTTTATACCGCCGACATCGGTCTTATGCAATATATCAGGAGAGTCAATCTTTAAAACAACCGGATAACCTGTCAATTTAACGACCTCTTTTGCCTCTTTCAAATCTCTTGCAACTTTTGCTATCGGCACTCTTATACCATAAGCTTCCAGAACTCCGCGTGATTCCATTTCTCCTAACTCCAGCCTGCCTTCTTTTATGGATTTTTCAAAAATATTTTTAACTTTTTCTCTATCCGCTTTAAATATTTTTTTCGAATCCTCTTTTTTAGCCATCCAGTTTCCCTGATCAATCATAGCACGAAGAGTTGGGACGGCTTCTTCCGGAATCGTAAAATTAGGAATACCATTTTTATTTAGATAATCCACTCCTTCTTTTACTTCTGAGCCACCCATAAAACTTGTAATAACAGGTATTTCTCTGCCTGATTCTTTTATTGCCTTAATAAGAGCTTTTGCAGTTTCCAGCTCCTGTGTCATAGCCTGTGGTGTTAGAAGCACAATAATTGCATCAACATTTTTATCTTTTAAAATTATTTCAAAAGTTTTTCCGTATCTGTCTGCAAGGGCATCACCAAGAACATCAACCGGATTATAAAAATTTGCTGAGGAAGGCAGGATAGTTTTTAAAATTTCGACAGTTTGAGTATCAATTTTTGCAAGCTGCATTTTATTTTCTTCACAGGCATCGCTGGCCATTATTCCGGGTCCGCCTGCATTGGTAATTATTACAATCCTGTTACCTTTTGGTATCGGTTGATGAGCAAAAGCAATTGCGAAATTAAATAAGTCTTTTATTGTTTTTGCTCTTATTACACCAGTTTGTCTAAAAGCAGCATCATATGCTCTCGTTGATCCTGCAAGAGTTCCTGTATGAGATGATACTGCTTTCGCTCCTGCATTAGTATTTCCGGATTTAACAATTATAATTGGCTTCTTTTTCGTAACCTTATTGCAAACTCTCATAAATTCTTTACCATTTGTTACACCTTCGAGATAAGCGGTTATAACGTTAGTGTTTTTATCATTAAGCCAATCTTCAAAAAGATCAATTTCATTTATATCTGCCTTATTTCCCATAGATACAAATTTGGAAAGGCCAATACCGTTTGTCTTTGCCCAGTCAAGAACTGCGGTTCCCAGCGCACCTGATTGTGATATAAAACCAATAACACCCTTATCAGGCGTATTTGGCGAAAAAGAACCATTAATAGGACAGTTAAAGTCAATCATTCCCAAACAGTTTGGACCAAGGATCCTTATGGCAAATTTCCTTGCTTTTTCTATCAATTGTTTTTCAAGTAAAGCACCTTCTATACCGGTTTCTTTAAATCCCGCCGAAATAATGATTGCAAATTTTGTTTTTTTCTTTGAACAATCTTCTAAGACCTGCAGAATAAATTTATTTGGTATAACCATTATTGCAAGATCAATATTCTCTTCAACATCAAGAACTGACTTGTAGCATTTTATTCCATGAATTTCATTAGCATTTGGATTGATTAAAAGAATTTTCCCTGGATATCCTGAATTCAAAATATTGTCTACTATTGTATGTCCCACTTTAGATTCTTCTCTTGCTGCGCCAATAACAGCAACTGATTTTGGGCAAAAAAAATCGGCAAATTTCACAAATTCCCCCTGTCTCCCAATAAATCAATAAATATTACTCAGCTGAAATCTTTTCTTTTTTTCTTCTGCCGCCAGATGTTTTGGTTTTTGCAGTTTCTTTGCTTTTTTCTTTATTTTTTTCTTTACTTTTTATTTTTATAATCTCTTTGTTATCATAATAGCCACAATTTTCACAAACCCTGTGAGCAATTTTTTTGCTGTGGCACCTTGGACACTCAACTATACTCGCTATTTTTAATTTATCATGTGTCCTTCTCATGTCTCTTTTTGATTTGGACTTTTTATTTTTTGGTACCGCCACTACCATTACCTCCTAATGAACAATATGTTACAAACTTGTTATAATATGACAAATATCTTAATATACCACATAAAAATAATTAATCAATAAAATATTATTATTATTATTTATTAGCAGTAAAAGATGATTTAAACTGTTCTCTTCCCTTTTCTATTGCAGATAAGATTTTATAAAGTACGGCTTCCAGGTTAGCCATTTTTTCATCTGCATAGTCTTCAGCCTCAAGCCTTATCGTCCTTGCTTTAGCTTCAGAAATTGACATCAGCTCTTCAGATTTCTTCAAAGCATTTTTTATTATTTCACTTTCATTCAGCAGAGCATCTGCTTTTTCTTCGGCTTCTTTAATTAAACGCGACGATGTCCTTTTTGCTTCTTCCAGCATGCTTTCTCTTTCTTTAACGATCCATCTTGCCTGTTTGAATTCCTCGGGCAGCACGTTTCTTAATTCATCCAAGAGATCGTAAATTTCGTTTTCATTAACTATGAAATTAGATGAAAATGGTATTTTTTTACCTTTACTTACAATTTCTTCCAATTTATCGATAAGTTCCAATGCATCCATGATACTCTCCGTATAGTTTTATTTTATTAATTTAATGCTTTATTTTTTTAAAACTTTTAATTATATCCTGCTCTATTTCTTCCGGCACCAATCCTCTTATGCATCCGTTAAAACTTGCAACTTCCTTAACCACGCTTGAGCTAAGATAAGCATATTTTGGATTTGTCACAAAAAACATAGTTTCAATTTCAGGGTTTAACTTTTTATTTATTTGTGCCATCTGAAACTCATATTCAAAATCCGAAATGGCCCTTAAACCTTTGACTATTACTCCAACTTTTTCTTTCTTTGCAACATCTATGAGCAATCCCTCAAAAGAAATAATCCTGATATTCTTGACATCTTTAAATATTCTTTTTACAAAATCAAGCCTTTGTTTTAATGAATACATTGGCTTTTTTCTGTTGCTTCTTGAAACTGCAACTATAACCATATCAAATACCTGTGCACATCTTATAATTACATCCCTATGGCCTTCGGTTATTGGATCGTAAGTTCCGGGGCATAATGCGATTTTTTTCATATTTTTTATAAAATTTAAATAATATTTTTTTAATTTATTCCGGCGACAGATATAAAATTTTTTTAGTTCATAAAGGTGCCAAGTAAAGCACCTTTTTATCACCGAAGAATGATTCTTTTATAATCTTTAAATTGCTTATTTCTTTACTTACATCTCTTTTGAAAAAGAATTCATAAATTATTATAGTACTTTTATTAGTTATTTTCTTTTCAGAAAAGATACTGCATATCTCACTTATAACTCTGCTTTCAATTTTATAAGGAGGGTCAATAAATATGAAATCCCATATGATGGATTTGTTTTTCTTTAAGAAATCTACAGCATCACTTTTTATTATTTTGTAGGTTTTTTCTAAATTTTTTAAAAGCTCAAGATTTTTCTTTATTAAACTTATGGCTTTTAAGCTATTATCTACAAAGTAAACAATCTGGCATCCTCTGCTTAATGCTTCTATTCCCAGTGAGCCCGAGCCTGAAAACAGGTCAAGGACTTTGCTATTGTTTATTGTTTTACCTAACACATTAAAAATGCTTTCTTTAACCCTATCCTGTGTTGGCCGAATATCATAATCCCCAGGTATTTTAAGTTTTTTTCCTTTAAACTTGCCAGCAATAATTCTTATATAGCATCACCAGTTACTAAAATTATTCAATTGAAAAAATATATGGGTATAGAGGCTGCCCACCCCTATGAAATTCTATTTCGATCTTAGGAAAGTAATTTTTTAAAAGGGCTTCCAATTCCTTATTTTTATCAGCAGTAATACCTTCACCATAATAAAAAGTCAGAACCTCTTCGGTTCCCTCAATCATTTCCTTCGCAAGCTCAACAGTGGCATCAATCAATGTATCCGATACTACCTTAACTTTTCCATTGCTAAGACCAATAAATGCACCTTTTTTAATTTCGCCAACAAATAAATTTGCGTCTCTTACCGCATTGGTAATTTCGCCTGTTTTGATATTGTTTATGGCTTTTTCCATATTGCTTATATTTTCTTCCAAATTCAAATCATTATTATAGACTAAAGCGGCAGATATCCCCTGTGGTATCGAAATTGTTGGAATAACGGTAACGCTTTTCTTAACAATTTTTTTAGCCTGATTAGCTGTAAGTATTATATTCTTATTATTTGGAAATAAAATTACTTTTTCACTTTCAATTTTATTTATTGCTTTAACTATATCATAAGTTGACGGATTCATGCTTTGGCCACCTTTTATAACAATATCAACACCGATACTTTTAAATACTTCTATAAATCCATCCCCATTTGCAATTGATATTAGTCCAACATCCTTCACCGGTATCCCAACACCTTCGGCTTCTTCGGGAACCATTGCCTGCATGCTCTGGTCTATCATATTATTTATCTGAATTTCATGAAGCGTACCTTCCTTTAATGTTCTTTTCAGGACTTTTTGCGGATAATTAGTATGAACATGTATCTTAACAAGCCTGTCATTTCCGACAACCAGCGCACTGTCTCCCAGGTTTTCAATATCTTCTCTCAATCTTGTAAGATTTATATTTTTGCCTTTTAGGATTAATTCCGTGCAGTAGGTAAATTTTATATCTGATTTCAGGTTAATTTGCCTTAAGCCTTTTTTTTCTCCTGTTTCCATTATGTTTTCTGTTTCTTTAACTTCATCATTGCGGGCATCTTTTTTGTTTTTTTTATTGTTAGTATTATTATTTTTTAAATACATTATAGCCTTCTTTAATCCGATTAATATTTCAAGTATTCCTTGTGCCCCTGCATCCACAACACCTGCTTGTTTTAATACAGGAAGCAAAAAAGTTGTTCTTAAAACAGATTTTTCGGTCTCATTTATAATTAAATCAAGAAGCTGTATATATTGTACAAAGTCAATATTCAAAGCATCAACTGTCTGATAAATATCTTTGATGGTTGTAAGCATTGTCCCTTCGGTTGGATTTTGAACAGAACTGTATGCCAATTCCATTGAAGATTTTAAAGCATCTCTTAACTGATGAAAATCTAATTTTTCAGCATCTCTGAGCTTATCCAAAAAACCTTTCAAAATCTGAGACAGAATTACACCCGAGTTTCCTCTTGCACCCATCAAAGATATTTATCAGACAGTTGATGCTTTGAATATTGACTTTGTACAATATATACAGCTTCTTGATTTAATTATAAATGAGACCGAAAAATCTTGTAAGATTTATATTTTTGCC
>JAMCVO010000062.1 GCA_023475715.1 Actinomycetota bacterium | reverse complement strand
ATTCCACTTATTTATACCGCCCATCATTCTCAGCTCCGGAAAATTTTTCCTTATCTCTATTAAATCATTACCTGCCTGTTGCTCAAAAGGATACATGGAATTTATTCCTGCCTCTAAAAAAAGTGGAATCAGACCTCTTAGATTACCATCCGTATCTACATTAAAATATTTAATTCCTTTTGATTTTAAAAAGCCTATTAATTTTTTATAATATGGAGTCATAAACTCTTTAAAAGTATTTGGACCGATTAAGGATCCTTGTCTGCCTGCCATATCTTCCCAAAAAACCACAATATCAAATTCAATCTCAGAGGTTAAATTTTCGGCCATTGAAATCCATAGATTGCAAAGATGCTCCAAGATATCTTTTATGAGTCCGGGATTGTCATGATAAAGCATAAATAAAGAATTTTCTCCTATAAGCCACCTCAGTGAGCCAAAAAAACCTACCGGCTCATCAAGAACCCCTAAAAGGTTTTCCATGCTTTTGGATTTTTTTATAAAATCCTTTTTATTACCTATAAATCTTTCATTGATACTATTAAAATTAAATCTCTCTTCTTTAACTTTTTCCCAATCATTTCTGTTTTTTACAGGAAATTCCAAAAACATGGGCATGCTTGATTTGTCTTTATATTCTTTTTTTCTTACACCATCGGTATCAAGATATTCAATACATTTATCATCTTCATTTAAGACTTTTTTCTCAAACCTGGGAAAAATCCAGTAATTGTAAGGTACCAGAGCCCATTTTTTATCAAACTTAAAATAATTGTATACATCGGCTTCAGGTTTTGGAATTTTCCCGGACCATGAATATGATCCCTGAGGATGCCCGGGGCCCTGGATAGCATCGCCATATTTTAAATCGTCTTGATATCCTTCTATCTTTTTTAATCCCTCCCGGTACCAGTGCTCTATTGCACCTATCCAATAACCAAATTCCCATTTTAGCGTCCTCAGACATGGCTCAAAGCTCATAATTTTTAAAAATAATTCTTTTGTTGAATAGTTCTTTGGCATAAAAATTCCTTTTAATTTAAATTTATTTCCTTAGGTCCTGTTAAGCTTTTCTCTAAGTCTTGTAAGTTCCTCACCCCCGGCCATCAGGTGTATGAGTTTGGCCTCGTCAACTTCGGACTTGTCATAAATTCCAACCAGGTCCCCATGGTTAAGTACGGCAAAACGATCACCTACTGTCATGGCATGGGTTACGTTGTGGGTAATTAAAATAATGCCGGTGCCGCGGTTTTTCACATCTTTGATAAACTTTAGGACAATGGCGGCTTCTTTTACTCCCAGGGCTGAGGTAGGCTCATCCAGGATAAGCAGTTTGGCCCCCAGGTGCTCTGCACGGGCAATTGCCACAGTCTGGCGCTGGCCCCCGGAAAGTGTGCTTACCGCCCGTGATGTTTGAGCAATATTAACACCAATCTTTTCAAGTCCGGCTCTTGCTATCTGGTGCATTTTCTTTATGTCAAGTGTTTTGAAAGGCCCCCAGCCAACAGTTGGTTCAGAGCCGACTACAAAATTTTCCGCTATGCTCATCAATGGAAAAATTGCAAGATCCTGATAAACGGTTCGTATTCCGATATTGATTGCATCCCTTGATGAGGTAAAGCTCAGGCTTTTGCCTTCAAAGAATAACTGGCCGCTGTCCGGCCTAAAAACCCCGGATAGTATTTTAATCAGCGTTGATTTGCCTGCACCATTATCGCCAAGCAGGCACAGCACTTCAGCGCTGTATACGCTGAGGCTGACATTGTTTAAGGCAATCATATTGCGGCCAAATGACTTTTTTATATTACAAACTTCCATTAACGCTGTCCTATTATCTTTCATAATTTTTCCACCCTCTGCCCGGTCCGGTTAATTAAAACAGCAATTATTAAAACAATTCCCAGCACTGCCTGGTACCATTCCGATGAAATATTTAACATATAGATACCCTGACGCAGCAGCCCCAGTGTAAGACATCCCAGGAATGTGCCGATCGGAGAGCCGTAGCCTCCTGTAATAAGTGTGCCTCCTATAACTACCGTAATTATTACTTCCATTTCTTTTAAGGCGCCGCGAAGCGTATCTGCTGAGGAGAGGCTCAGCACCTGGGTTACCGAAAGGAGGGCAACTGATGCAGCAGTGGCAACAAAGAGTATAATTTTTACCCTGCTTGTGGGAACTCCCAGGGCCCTGGCTGCTTCTTCTGATCCTCCGGTGGCAAAGATCCAGTTTCCAAACCTTGTTCTCCTTAAGATAAAATACGCTATAATTGTTACCGCTACCCACCATATTGCGCTGGCGCTTATTATTCCGCCAAAAATCTTACCGGCAAATAATTTAAATAACCAGTTTGCCTGCAGATGTTCGTTTACTCCTCCGATTAAGGCTCTTCTGGTAATTGACTGTGCCACACCGAAGGTAATGCCTCTTAGGAAAAAAAGGCCTCCAAGGGTTACAATTAGGGACGGAATTTTAGTTTTAACCACAACATAGCCCTGGATAAAGCCATACAGAAGCGCAAAGCTAAATGTAATAAGGATGGCAAGCCAAAGAGGCAGGCCCCATGCCACTATGCACAGCGCCAGAAGCATGCCGCTTGCCCCAACCATGGACCCTACCGAAAGATCGAATTCTCCGGCTATTAAAAGCAGTGTTGCAACTACTCCGATTATTCCAATCGAGACGGACAGGTCAAGTATTGATTTAAAAATTATAACTGAATTAAAACCATTCCTGCCGGCTGTTATACTAAAGAAGACCCATAAAACTATAAAGCCGATAACTGATCCAAATTCCGGACGCTTAAGCAGGTTCTTGCCAAAACTGCTGCCGGCTTTGAGATTGTTTGCCTTTAAGTCATTATCCATATTTTCTCCAAAAAATTTACATTTTCCTATTTTTTGCAAAAGCTCCAAATCGATTTAATTTAAGTAGTGAGGAAGCAGAAGGCTGCCTCCTCACTACTTGGACTTATCATATTAAAAAATACAAATTTTTAATACAACCTTGATTTTAATATGTTCCTGCGCCTGATGCTATTGCGGCCAATATGGAATCAACATTGGTTTTATCTATAATGAACGGACCTGTCAGTACTTCTCCTGTAGGTGCAACACCCCATTTGATTTTGTTTACCAGGAAAGCAACTGTATAATATCCATTTGTCCACTGCTGCAGAGTGGTTGACCATTGTACTTTGCCATCTTTGATTAGCTGAAGATATTCCGGTGTAAAATCCATAATACCAATTTCAACTTTGCCAAGCATGCCAAGCTCTTCAAGTACAGGTACAATTGCAAGGCCGCTTATTCCGGCCCATCCGCCGGTAATTCCGTCTATGGTAGGATCTTTTAGAAATGCTGCTTTATATGCAGCTTTTGTATTTTCAACACTGGTTACATCCGTTATGATCTCTGTCCATTTAACTCCTTTTGAGTCTGCATAATCTTTAAATCCCTGGTCACGGACCTCAATATTTAATTCTCCCTGAACGTGGTTGTCTATTGCTATGTTTTTGGCCCCGTCATCTATGAGTTTTTTGGCAACGAATTGACCATCGGAATAACTGTCTCCACCTATGAAGCACAGTGCACCTGCTTCTTTCCAAACCTGGGCCCCACCCTGAAACAGTACAACGGGGGTACCTTTGGCTGTAATCTCTTTAATCTTTGGAACCAGGGCGTCAGGATCGGCTACCATTATGCCCAAGCCATTTGCACCTTTTGCAAGGGCGCCATCAATTAATGCCATTTGTGCAATAGCATCTATCTTTGGAGGTGAAACAAATTCTACATCAACCCCATAATCAAGCCCTGCTTGTTTTACACCATTTCCGATAATGGCCTCATATGGATTTGATACGTCATTGTGAGCAACAACACTGATAAAGAGCTTTTCTCCGGCTGCTGCAGTGGTTTCTGCTGCCGTCTCTGTTGCTGCTGCCGTGGTTTCAGCTGCTGTTGTTTCTGCTGCTGCCGTGGTTTCTGCTGCTGTCTCTGTTGTCGTTGCCTTACAGCTTACTCCGAAGAGAAGCATTGAAGCTGCAAAAACAATTACAATTAATAAACAAAAATACTTTTTCACTTTAATATCTCCTTTTAAGAACTTTTTTACAAAAACTGTAGTAAGATATCCCGGAGATTTGCTTTTAGTCACTGTCTGCCGGATAGTTGACTGACTTTGCAAATCTCATTTTTATCATAGGTTGCCACCTCCCTGCTGTAAGTTATGATACTTGCTTTGATTTTTTAAATGAAATCACCTCCTTCTGTCAATACCTTAAGACTGGTTCATAAATAGAAATACATTATTTATTAAATTTTTAATT
>JAMCVO010000422.1 GCA_023475715.1 Actinomycetota bacterium | reverse complement strand
TAACAATATAAGAAATATTATAGAAAATATTAAAATTGAGAGGGAGGTGAAGAGGGAAAATATTAAAATACCATTTTCTTTTAGGGAGGTGGACAAGAAGTGTAAAAATTAAAGAGATATGATGTATTTAAAAAAATAATATAGAAATGGGATAAAAAATGAAAAAGATATTTTTGTATATGTTTTTAATGGTTTTAATTTTATCTATAATTTCTAGTTTTTCTCTAATAGGATGCAAAACAAAAGTTGCAGAAACAACAAAAGCTGCTAAAACAAAATTCAACATAGGCTATCAAATTTATTATTCAGGCAATGACTGGTCATTGCAGATGGCAGAAGAATTTAAATATGCTATTCAACATGACTATGCCGATATGATTGACAACCTGTATTATGTTGACGACCAGCTTGATGCAACAAAACAATTGAATAACTTTGATGACCTTGTGGCAAAAGGATGCGATATAATCTTCGTTTCCCCGCTTGATCCTAATGCTATGAATGCTAAAGTCAAAGAGGCTGTTGCTGCAGGTATAATAGTTATAGGATTTGCTATTGAGGTAAAGGGCGATTATACATCTGTGGTTGCTACAAGTGATTATGGTCGTGCTAAGGCTTCTGCGCTATGGATTGCTAAAGATTCTGGAGTTAAAGGTAAAGTTCTTTTAATTAACGGGGGTGCCGGCACACAAACTGCAATAGATTATAAAAATGGTGTTGTAGATGCTTTTAAGGATTACCCTGATATTAAACTTCTACCTGAAACTTTTTCTCAATGGGATTGGGCTATAGCAAAAAAAATCACACAGGATACACTTACAGCAAATCCAGATTTAGCGGCTATTATAACTGACAATGATCCAAGATATTCTGCACAAGTATTTATTGAATCAGGCAAACCTTTAATTCCTATTACATGGCATGCTAATAACGGTGCCTTAGGGGTATGGAAAGAACTTAAAGAAAAATCAGGATTGAAAGCTTTTGCTGTCCAAAAACCGGTTACCGTCAGCAAAGCAGCTCTAGATATTGGTATGAAGGCACTAAAAGGCGAGAAAGTGCCTATACATGTTGATTGGCCTTTCTTTACACTTACAGAAGATAAGATTGACGAGTATTATCGTCCTGATCTGCCTGAAAATTTGTGGTTTCCTACTTTTTTACCAGATGATGTAATCCATAAATTATACTCTAAATAAAGAATAATATCTGATGATAAAACAGGTTGTCAGTTTTTAAAAACTGACAACCTGTAAAGTAAAAAGAGTATTAGAACCAAAATATCAAAAGGGAGTGTTGTGGGAAGCATTCTAAAAAAGTATGTGTATAGATATAATGCTGTAATTTTTGTATATATTTTTTTAATAATAATATTCTTAGGTTTTTCCATCGGTTTCCCGATATTCAGAAGTTCAAAAAATTTAACTAATATTTTAATTCAAATTGTTCCATTGGCAATGGTGTCAATAGGGCAGACTATTGTTTTAATTGGCGGGGGAGTAGATTTAACGGTTGGTTCTGTTATATCACTTACAACAGTTATTATGGCTAATTTTTTAGGTGATGTCCCCTCTGTAACAATAATTCGTATTTTATTTGTGTTTGCCATAGCTATTGTTATTGGTATTATAAACGGCTTTATTTGTAATGAAACAAAAATCGCACCTCTTATTGTAACACTTTGCACCTCAAGTGTTATCGATGGAGCTGTACTGGCATATAGAATGTCTCCAGGAGGGATTGTTCCAAAAGAATTGGGAAATTTTATCAATTTTAAATTTGGAATTGTTTCAGTTTCTACATTAATTGTTGTTGTTTTATATATAATTTTTATAACAATTATGAGTAGAAGTACATTCGGAATACATGTTTATGCTATGGGTGGTAATTCTGAATTTGCCAAGATGGCTGGCATAAATGTAAAAAGAGTAAGAATAATGACCTATATAATTTCTGCTAGTTTGGCATGTGTTACCGGAATAGTGATTGCAGCCAGGATGGGCTCTGGTCTACCTACAGTTGGGGCCCCGTTTTTAATAGATAGCCTTACTGCAGTAATAATTGGTGGAACAGGATTTTCGGGAGGATATGGTTTTGTTATTGGTACTCTTGCAGGGGCAGTTATGATTTCAGTTATCAGCAATGCTTTAAATATGGCCAATGTTTCTCCCTTTTATCAATACATAGCTAAAGGAGCAATATTGCTTATAGCAATGATTATAAACTCGAGGAAGAAGTAAGAAGTCGAGAAATAAGTAATAAATTTTGGAGTAAAATAACGTATGAAAGATGCTAAATTAAAGATAGAGACAAAAAAAAGAAAAACTTTTATTTATGTTTTTTCAAATATTTTTAGAAAAGGCGGAGTATATTTTGTATTCCTGATCCTAGTTGTTTTTATCGGTATATTATCTCCAAAATCACTTGGACCATCTCACATAATGGATATGTTAAAAAATAGTTCAGTTTTGGGAATTGTGTCTATAGCTCAGACTCTCCTTATTTTAACAAGAGGAATTGATTTGTCTGTCGGGGCTAATATTATTTTTGTGATGCTACTGGTTGATGGAATTTCCATGGGTAATCCGAATAAGACAGTTTTAGTTATTATTTTAGCATTAGTAGTAGGAATTTTAATTGGGCTACTTAATGGAATACTAGTTGTTAAATTAAAAATAGAGCCGTTAGTCGGATCTTTAGGTGTGATGTCTTTAATTACAGGTATTAGTTATATTTATACTATGGGCTTTGGTAAAGGTACTGCTCCACCATTTATAAATACTATAGGATCCGGGCAATTATTCGGATTTTTACCTGTTTCAGTAGTAATATGGGCAGTAATTTCAATTGTTTTTATTATTATTTTAAAAAAGACAATTTTTGGACGACATATTTATGCAGTTGGTTCAAACCCAAAATCTGCAGCTGTAGTTGGTATAAATGTGTCCAGGGTATCTTTAATTGTATATGTTATAAGCGGGGTACTGGTTTCACTTGCAGGTATAATCTGGGCTGGATATTTAAGCTCGCCCACTTTTTCAGGAGGACAATATTTTCCCCTTGATTCCATAGCAGCTGTTATATTAGGAGGAACTCTTTTTGCTGGAGGAGTCGGAGGAGTCGGAGGTTCAATAATAGGAACATTAATAATTGGTTTTTTAGCAAGCTTATTAAACATGATTGGATTAAGTTATCCCTGGAAGTTAATAAGTTCAGGACTAATTATATTATTAATAGTATTTAGTTATTCGGGAAGAAGCAGAACGAATTAAATGAAAAATGAAGAAATTCTAAAAATAAATAATGTGTCTAAAAATTTTGTAGGAGTTCAAGCCTTAAATGATGTTTCGCTTACATTACTTAAAGGGGAAGTTCATGCGCTCGTAGGTGAAAATGGAGCTGGCAAATCCACTTTAAATAAAATTATTTGTGGGGTTTATAGTAATGACAGTGGCAGGATTTATTATAAAAATAATTTGCTTCCTAAAGGTAATCCTATAAAGTCTCAAGAGTTGGGAATATTCATGATACCACAAGAGCTTGGCTTAATACCAAGATTAAGTGTAATGCAGAATATCTTTCTGGGAAGAGAAAAAAATAAAGCTGGAATAATTGACCTTAAATATTTAAAAAATTTTTGTAAAGAAATACTAAATGATATTGGAATAAAACTAGACATTGATATGCCAGTTAGTAGGCTGGCTATTGATCAACAACAGTTTGTAGCAATTGCCAGAGTTTTAACAGCAAAAGCTGAAATTATTATTTTAGATGAACCTACTTCTACACTTGCTGAAAGTGAAGTTGAAACTCTTTTCAGGATTATTAAAAAGTTAAAGCAAAAAGGAATTACTATTGTTTATATTTCTCATCGTCTAGAAGAAATATTTAAGATATCAGACAGGGTAACTATTTTAAAAGACGGTGTTTTGGTTAAGACATGTAAGACGTCTGAAATTACCAAAGAAGAATTAATCAATAAAATGGTTGGTAGAACTTTATCAAGAACCTTTCCAGAAAAAAGAAAAGAATCTGTTAAAGATGTAATAATTCATCTTGAAAATGTAACAGTTGAAGAGAATATTTCAAATATAAATTTGGATATTATGAAGGGTGAGGTACTTGGTATAGGTGGATTAGTTGGAATGGGGCAGATTGCTATTTTAAAAGCAATTTTTGGAAGTACTACTATTAGTTCCGGCTATATTGAATTTCAAGGTAAAAGAATATATAAAAATTCACCTTCAAAATCAATAAAAAATGGAATAAGTTATATTTCCAGTGACAGAAGAGGTGAAATGTTATTTCTTAATCGCTCTGTTAAGGA
>JAMCVO010000346.1 GCA_023475715.1 Actinomycetota bacterium | reverse complement strand
GGAAGGAGAAGTAGACATTATAATAGTTGGAGCTGACAGAATTGCTGCAAATGGAGACAGTGCAAACAAGATAGGGACGATGAGTATCTCCATAATGGCAAAATATTTTAATATACCTTTTTATATTGCTGCGCCCTGAGGCTTCTTATTACACCAAGTGCGGTCCCGTAGCCGGAAGTAGCCAGCGCACCCGCATTGCAGTGTGTAAGGATTTTTAATTTTTTCCGGGAATTTGTAAAAATACTTTTGCCATTTTCACCAAGCCTGTAATTTATTTGCAGGTCTTCTTTCTCGATATTTTCCGCTTCTCTGATAATTATTTTCCTTATCTGATCTATTCCAAGATTACTGTTTTTATCGATGATTTTACTTATCCTATCCAGAGCCCAGAAAAGATTTATTGCAGTCGGCCGTGTTTTTGACAGCATGTCAATGCTTGATTTTAAATGGTTGATAAAAGTCAGTTTGTCCTTTCCGCTGAACCCGATGGCAGCAAGCGCCACGCCATACCCGGCTGTAACTCCAATGGCAGGAGCTCCTCTTACAACCATATTTTTTACCGCACTGCTAGTATCGTTAGATGTTTTGCAGTTTACATATATTTCCTTAAATGGCAGCTTCCTCTGGTCGATAAGCTTTAAAGTTTTCTTATCCCAGATGAGCGTCCTGACATTGCTGCTGCCGCTTTTTCTTAAGTCCCCATCTCCCATGAGTTTAGATATTTCTCCTGTTCAGGTGTTAATTTATCAATTGTTATACCCATGCTCTTTAATTTCAATTCGGCTATTTTTTTATCAATTTCTTCCGGCACCGCATACACTTTTTTTTCAAGCTTTTTTTTGCTGTTTTCAAATATATATTTTGCACTCAATGCCTGATTTGCAAAGCTCATATCCATAACACTTGCAGGATGGCCTTCTGCAGCACCCAGGTTCACAAGCCTGCCTTCAGCAAGCACATTGACTCTCCTGCCATCTTTCATCTCGTACTGCTCAACAAATGGCCTCACCCTTTTTATGCTTTTGCAGTTTTTCTTAAGATAATTCAGATCGATCTCTGCATCGAAGTGTCCTGAATTTGCAACAATTGCATTATCCTTGCATTGCTTCAGGATATTTTCACCAATTACATTTAAATTTCCTGTAACTGAAAGAAAAATATCGCCAATCCTTGCAGCTTCAATTGCATTCATCACATCAAATCCATCCATTTTAGCTTCAATGGCTTTAAAAGGATCAACTTCAAGAACAATGACGCTTGCACCCATTCCTCTTGCTCTCATTGCAACACCTTTGCCGCACCATCCGTAACCAACCACAACAAATTTTTTGCCCGACAGCAGGATATTTGTTGCTCTCATTATTCCGTCAATCGTACTCTGTCCGGTGCCATACCTGTTATCAAAAAAGTGTTTTGTCTTTGCTTCATTTACAGCAATTATTGGATACTGGAGCACTCCCTTCTTTTCCATTATTTTAAGTCTGACCACTCCCGTTGTTGTTTCTTCGGTACCGCCAATAATCCTGCCAATAAGCTCTTTTCTGCTGGAATGAACCGTAGAAATCAAATCAGCTCCATCGTCCATCGAAACCTGAGGATTATTGTCAAGAACACTATTTATATGCTTATAGTAAGTCTTGCTATCCTCACCCTTTATGGCAAAAACCGAAATGCCATAATTTTTAACGAGTGACGCAGCAACATCATCCTGAGTGCTTAAAGGGTTTGATGCACATAAAAATACATTTGCACCTCCGCTTTTTAAAGCAATCATAAGATTTGCGGTTTCAGAAGTTACATGGAGACAGGCTCCCACAGTTCTGCCTTTAAATGGTTTGCTCCTGGAAAAATCATTACTGATGCCTTCGAGTACTGGCATATCTTTCCCTGCCCATTCAATCTTATTTGCTCCTTCTTTTGCAAGACCAATATCTTTTATATCATAATCCATTAAGTAATCTCCTTCCTATTTTTTATCCAGTTTTGCAAGCTCTGCTTTTAAAATTAATATTTTTTCTACCGGTGTTGGATCTGTTCCATTTAAAAGTGCCAGATAGACGCTGGCAATATCTCCAAGGTACATAAGAGACATAGCTTTTGCAAGCTTGCTTCTCCCCTCTACAGGTATTTCTATTATTTTATTTAAATTATCCTTTATTATTTTAACTGTAGTATCTATCCTTACTTTAATTCTTGAAGTTGCAGTGCTGTCTTTAAAAACTATGAGAATAAAATTGGATGTCAGTTCCTTTAGATTTTCCCATCCAACCGTTTCATTATGGTTAAGCTCGGGGAATTCTGACCAGAAGCTCGGAAATTTGGAATTCTCGTTTAATTCGCATTTCCATCTGAATGCTACTGCGGAAAGGATCCCGCTTGTACCATAAATTACGGGCAGCTTATTGCCAATTTCAAGAGCAATCTGCTTTGCATAATTTTCTCCTATCCTTATTTCTCTACTGTATAGGGAAGCTTTTTTCTTAATCAAGTCCAGAGCTTCTTTAATATCGCCGGCACTGATATTTATGATTCCTATTCTTCCAAGCACAAGATAAGTTGAAAAAAATAAATATCCGGATGCACCTCTGGGTTGAAACCCTGAAGGAACTTTTATAATAGTCTGGTTATTTTCCTGCGCAATTTTTTCCATTTCACCACCGGCAGTCACACATAAAAGACCACAGCCTCTCTCCAGCGCCTGTCTGGTAGCAATTATTGTTTCTTCTGTGTTGCCGGAATAACTTACCGGGATAACCAGCCAGTCATTTTTAACAAATCCCGGCAAATCATAGCTTTTCACAATCTCAACAGGAATATCAATTTCATCTTTAACAAGACTTTTTATGATATCTCCCACAAAACCGGAGCCACCCATACCAAGAATAGCAAGACCAGCAAATTTTTTTAATTTTATCCGGCCGAGTTCAATACTTTCTGCAATTTTTTTGGAACTCTCCAGCTGCTGGTAAAAGTTTTCTTCAACCTCCAGCATTCCCTGCTTATCAAGTTTTTTAATTTTTTCCGCATCATCCAGTATATTCATTCTTATCCTTTCCAATCAGTATTTTAGAAATAAATTAATTCAAATCTGAAAGTAACTTTTTACCTAATTTATGAAGATAATCCAGCCTTTGGTCTGAACTGCTTTCAACATAAACTCTGGTAACCGCTTCGGTGCCAGATACCCTTATCATAAGCCAGCTTCCATCATCTAAAAAATATTTGTAGCCGTCAACAGTAACAGGTTCTCTGGCACCCTCATTTTTTAAAAGCTCCGGAATCCTGGATGAAAGCAACTTATTTAATTTCTCTTTTTTGTAGGGGTTAGTCCCGTAGTCCTGCCTTCTGTAAACAAAATATCCAAATTCATTATAAATATCCGCAAGAATATCATTGACAGTCTTATGCTGCCTGCAAAGAATTTCAAGAAGAAGAAGACCTATCAGCATTCCATCTCTTTCAGGTATGTATCCGCTTGACCATAATCCACCACTCTCTTCGCCGCCCATGATTACTCCGCCGGATAAAATTTCCTCGCTGATATATTTAAATCCTACAGGTGTAGTTATGAGCTCAAGACCATATTTTGCGCATATCCTGTCAATTATTGAGGAAGTGGTAAATGTCTTTACAACTTTGCCATAAAGCTTCTTATCCCTGACAAGGTAATTTAAAACAATGGCAAAAATATGATGAGAGCTGACAAAATTGCCTTCCTCGCCGATTGCACCTATTCTATCCCCATCACCATCAAGGCAAATTGCCAGTTTGCAGTGTTTTTCTTTTAATGCCGAAATAGCTTCATTTAAATTGTCACCTATTGGTTCAGGGTTAATCCCGCCAAAAGATGTGTTTATATTCGAGTGGATTTCATGCACTTCCAAAGGATCCAATGACTGTAAAATATCCTTATAAATAGCTTGTCCCGCTCCATACATCGGATCAATAAGCAATGGGAATTTAAAACCTTTTATGACGTCTGTATCTACCAGGTTTAAGATATACTTCTTGTAATCCGGTACCAAATCCAGTTTGCTTACATCTTTATAGCCTTGCTCATTGTTTGTTTCCGCATTGTTTAAATAGAGTCCAGGATCTCTAACACTATTTAAAGCATTTACCTTTTTTTCAATTTCTGACACTATATCAGGAGTTGCGGAGCCCCCGTAAGAGCCTTTTATTTTGTAGCCATTATAATAGTATGGATTATGGCTTGCTGTAATCATGATGCCAAGGTCGGCATTGTTTTTAACAACAGCATAAGAAAGCATTGGTGTAGTTACATAGCTGCTGGAAATCCGGGCAGAAATTCCATTTCCGGCAAAAAT
>JAMCVO010000595.1 GCA_023475715.1 Actinomycetota bacterium | reverse complement strand
GAAATAATAAATATTTTAATATTATGATAAAGAGGAATATTAAAAGAAGGAGCTAACTAATAAATGGGAGAAACTATTTTAAAGTTAGAAAATATTTCCAAACATTTTGACGGAGTTAAAGCATTAGCAGATTTTAATATAGAATTTCAAAAGGGAGAAATCATTGGCTTAGTTGGGGAAAATGGTGCTGGTAAATCAACATTGCTTAATATTATTTGGGGGGCGTTTCCTCCTGATGACGGACGTATTTTTATTAATGGGGAATTGATAACAAAGATTACACCCCAGAAAGCACAAGAATTAGGATTAAGTATAATTTTCCAGCACAGAAGATTGATGCTGCATATGACTGTGGCGGAAAATATATTTTTAAATAAAATGCCAAAAAAAAGGTTAGGCATAATCGATTATAATAAAATGAACAAAGAAGCTTTAAAATTGATGATGTTGCTTGATCTTGATATAAATTGTAAAAAAAAGGTAATAGATTTGACGGCTGAAGAGAAGCAATTGGTTGAAATTGCTAAAGCTTGTTCATATCAGTCAAAGATCTTACTTATGGACGAAC
This sequence comes from Actinomycetota bacterium, assembly GCA_023475715.1. The sequence continues at coordinate 3,744 of JAMCVO010000595.1, read as the reverse complement.
CGACATCAGCATTAAGACAGAATGAAGTCGAAAGATTGTTTAATCTAATGCGCAACTTAAAATCAAAAGGCAGCACGGTAGTTTTCATATCCCATCGATTAAAAGAGGTTTTTGAGATTAGTGATAGAATTGTTGTAATTCGAGACGGTCGCTGTGTAACAGAGGGACCAAAAGAACAATTTACACTGGATGATATTGTTAAGTATATGACCGGAAAGAATAAAATAAACAATAATATATATACTCATACTATCAGTACGGCACAGGAAGAAATTTTTTTAGAAGCAAGAGATATTTGTACTGATAAAGTCAATAAAATCAGCTTCCAGTTGCATAAAGGGGAAATCCTTGGATTTGCAGGATTAGGAGGTTCAGGAATAAAACATTTGTTCAATCACATTTTTGGTTTACAGAGAAAAACATCTGGTGAATTATTTATATATGGAAAAAGAATAAATTTAAATAATCCTATTCATGCGATTAAAAACAATATTGGATACGTTCCAGAGGATAGACAGCTCTCAGGTGAATTTCTTAATATGAGCGTTGTAGATAATGTATGTATTCCATCTGCCCAGAAAAAACCCCAATTTAGTACAATAAAAAAGAAGCGGGAACGTATTAGTGTAAAAGAATATATAAATAAACTCTCATTAAAAACACCATCTGATCAAACAATGATAAGAAATCTAAGTGGAGGTAACCAACAAAAGGCTATTTTTGCAAAATGGTTAAATATAAATTCAAATATTATCATAATGAACGAGCCAACAGCCGGTATCGATGTATCAGCAAAAATAGAAGTTATTAAATTAATTAAAGAAACTGCGCAGCAAGGCAAAGGAATTCTTTATGAAACATTAGATATTGATGAACTTATTAATGTTTCTGATAGGATAATAGTGATATACAAAGGAGAAATATTTAAAGAATTCGCTAAAAAGGATTTTGACAGTAAAAAAATTTATCTTGCAATTAACGGTATAAAAGAAACAAATGATGGTGGGATGGGGGTGTATAAAGTAATATGAACAATACCTTAAATAATTTTAGAGCAGAGACAAAAATATTTCTAAAACATCAAATACGTAACTACCAATTTTTGTTACTTTTAGTTACCATTGGGATAATAATCGTAATGAGTTTTCTAAGTCCTTACTTTTTTTCAATACAGAACTTTAAAGATGTTCTACTTGGAGCATCTGTCATTGGAATAATATCTTTTGGAATGACGATGGTTCTTATTAATGGGGGCATTGATCTTTCAGTTGGCTCAGTAGTTGCACTTTGTAGTGTCATATTATGTGTTTCGATAAATGCTGGGTTAGGTTTACCTCTTTCTTTAATCTTAACTTTTGTTGGAGCGATTTTTGCAGGAGCAGTTAATGGTTTTTTCATTGGATTTTTAAAAATAAATCCTTTCATAATAACTTTAGGAACATTAAGCGTTTTTAGAGGACTGGCTTATATAATAATTGGCGGACGCCCACTTCCGTTTAATTCACCAGTTGTGAGGCATATTGGCTCCGGAAATTTTCTAGGAGTACCTATACCGATTTATATATTGATTCTTGTTTTAATAGTGTTGTTGTTTTTATTAAAATTTACACAGCTTGGTAGAAACATATATGCTGTTGGAAACAGCGAAGAAACAGCAAGATTATCCGGGATAAACATAGTTAAAAACAAGATGTTGGTATTCTGTATTATGGGATTTTTAGCTGGAATATCAGGCTTTGTTCTAGCCGCACAGACTTATGCTGGAATTCCAGCTGCTGGTCAAGGTTATGAATTAGATGCCATAACTGCGGCTATTCTTGGAGGCACAAGTCTAAAGGGTGGAGAAGGAGGTCTACCAGGTACAGTTCTTGGTATAATAATTGTTTCGTTGGTGGTAAATGGACAAAATCTATTAGGAGTACCTTACTTTTATCAATTGGTAAGTAAAGGTACTATTATTTTAATAGCAATGGCGATTGCTCATTATAGAAGAGGGCGAGAATAATAATATTTAATTTTGGTAATATACCTGCATCAAAGTTATTACTTTGGAGAAAAAATGAATAATCATAAAGCAATAAATATGCTAAATAAAAAAATGATTAAGGAGATAGAGGATGACTAAAAGAGTATTTGAATTGAAAAAAAGCTATTATACTGACCATCGCAATGTTTGCATAGAAAGACTTCACTACTTTACAGAATCCTATAAACAAACCGAGAGGTTGCCTCATGGTATCAGGGAAGCAATGGCGATGAAGCATTATTGTCAAAATAGAACCTTGTGGATTCGTAATGGAAATGAAATGGGAGAAGGTGAGCTAATAGTAGGAAGCATAGCAAGCACACCTCGTGGTGCTCCTATCTATCCTGAATTTGCTCAAGAATGGATTATTAGAGACCTTGATGATTTTTCTGAAAGAGAATATCGCAAGTTTTTAGTTACAGAAGACCAGAAAAAAGAAATTTTAAAGCTGCTTGAATATTGGAGAGGGAAAACATGTGATGATGTTGCAAGAGAAAGGATAGCAAAAGAAGTACCTGCTGCATTTGAAGCAGACAAGGCAAGATTATGTTTCCCCTTCCATATTGACGAGGGAATTGCTAATACCGTTGTGGATTACGGGAAGGTTATTAATATCGGTCTAGAAGAGATAATAAAAGAAATAATTGCATCACAAGCAAAATTTTCAAAGCTTGGTGATAAAGAAAAATGTGATAATTTAGAGGCAATGAAAATTGCTTGTGAAGCAATTATTATTCTTGCTAACAGATATGCTGATTTAGCACTTAAGGAAGCTAAGGATTTAGAGGAAAATCGACCCACCAGGGCAATAGAATTAAGAAAGATAGCTGAAAATTGTAAACAAGTACCTTCAAAACCAGCCAGGACATTCTGGGAAGCTGTGCAGGCGGTATTTTTTGTGCAGTTAGGTTTATTCCATGAAGGCAATTCTGTTGTCAATAGTCTGGGAAGAATGGATCAATATCTCTATCCCTGCTATGCGAGCGATAAAAAAGAAGGCAGTATTACAAAAGATGAAGCAACTGAGATATTTTCCTGTTTCTGTCTTAAATTAAATGAAATAGAAAAACTCCAGCATAAAGAACTTGCAAGATTTTACCCCACGCTGTATCAGACCCTGACAATTGGGGGTATCTATTGCAAAACTGGGGAAGATGCAGCAAATGATGTATCATATATCATACTTGATGCTATGAGGGAGACACTTGTTCAACAGCCGACTGTGACAATTCGATGGAGCCCGAAATTGAGTGAAGAATTCTTATTATATGCTGCTGACACGCTAAAACATGGAATGGGATATCCTGCATTTCAAGGGGACCCAAGAGACATGAAATACCTTAGTGAAGTTGCAGGCAAAACCTGTACCGAAACAGTTGAAATACCTATTGAAGAAGTTATGGATTGGACAGTTAACGGATGCGAGGAGTCTGTGATCGCAGGTAAGACTTCATTTATAATGGCAGCATATTTCAACGTAGTGAAATGCTTGGAACTTTCCCTATTTGATGGTGTAGATATTATTCAGGGCATTCAATTAGGTCCAAAGACCGGCAGTGTAGAAGATTTTAAGACTATGGAAGATATTTGGCAAGCTTTTGAAAAGCAGTATGCCTATTGGTCTGGAGTATTAGCAAAATCTTCAAAAATAGTTTTAGATGTCCATAATGAGTTAACGCCATATCCATTTGATTCCTCACTTATAACAGATTGCATAG
>JAMCVO010000500.1 GCA_023475715.1 Actinomycetota bacterium | reverse complement strand
AAACAAACAGTAGTAGATGCAGATTTTAATGCAAAAAGCTCAACAGGGATGGAGCCGAAGATAGCATGCCTTTTAGCTTATCTTTTCAGCTGGTTAGGCGGGCTTATTATTTTATTAATCGAAAAAGAAAATAAATTCGTAAAATTTCATGCTCTTCAGGCTTTAATACTCGGAATTGTAGAAGTAATATGCTTTGTTGTTATTTCTGTAATATTAGGCATGATCCCTTATGTTGGATGGTTCTTATTTTCATGGTTAGGCTGGGTTCTTGGTGCAGTTTGCTATGTTTTTGCAATCATCGCAATTATTAAAAGCTTCCAGGGTGAAAAATACTACATACCATTCTTAAGAGGCTTAGTTAACAAATTCAATAAATAGTTAATTATATTAAACTTACTGAAATAATATTTTTTATCTTGAAGCTTATTGTTTCAGTAAGTTTATTTTTTTATTTTAAGAAATTACCTCAGATTCCAAATAAAATAATTTAAGGAGGGTCGGGCATGGAAAAACCAATTATTCAAAGAAGGACAATTAAAAGCATAAGCGAGTGGTCGGTTTTTAAAATTGCTCTTGTAGCTTATTTGATTATTTTTGTACTTACGGTAATAGTTTTTGGGATCATTGCTCTTATTACATGGGCTGGATTTGCAGCTTCAGGAATTAACTTAAATAGTTTGTTTGCCAGTACAGGAATAGGATCTTTGCTTTCGGGTTTTGGAGTTACGCTACCCAATCTGAATATTGCTCTTGGAACTGGCGGTGTGGTAGGAATAGTACTTTTCATAGTATTCGGACTGCTTTTTTCAGTAGTTTATGCTGCAGTAGCTACTTTCTGGACCTGGATAATTAATGTTATTATAAAAATCAGCGGCGGTCTTGAAGTAAGATATATTGATAAGACAATTACAGCAGGAAGTAAAATCCCCGAGAATACAGCTGCCAATAGTTAAAAAAGCAAAGCCTGAAATATTATAAAAGTTTTGAATCTGATAATTCAGAAATATATTCATAATTCTGATGAAATTCTGGTTTTTTACAGGGGTCTCTGCAGTTAATTAATCATTGACAAAAGAGCTTCAAATTGGTATTTTATCGCTTGCATGTTTTTTTGTGACTTAGGGCGTATAGCTCAGTTGGTTAGAGCGCGTCCCTGATAAGGACGAGGTCTCTGGTTCGAATCCAGATACGCCCACCAATTAGTATTTGATTTTTTTTTATTTTTTATATATTCTTATCACTTGTCAGAAACGACAAAGTCCATCATGTGGGGGTGTAGCTCAGCTGGGAGAGCACCTGCCTTGCAAGCAGGGGGTCAGCGGTTCGATCCCGCTCATCTCCACCATTTTTTGTCAGCTCAAGATTCTTCGGTTCTCAACCAAAAACGGGGAGTTCTCCACCAAGTTTCCTTGCAACCAGTTCTAACAAAAGGTTGGAACTTCACCAAAAATAGCCTGCTACTTAGCATGATTTCTGATAAAATAATTGTTTAATTAATGATCATCCATGGTTCATTTTTTATTAATAAAAGTCTATTGACTTATGAAAATGCAATATAAGATATTAGGAAAAACGGGATTGACGGTGTCTTCACTGGCTTTCGGGGCTTTGCAATTTGCCAGAATTGAAAGAAAGGAAGCTGTAAAACTAGTTCACAGCGCATATGAACACGGAATTAATTTGATAGACACCGCACATATGTATCCGAGGAGTGAGGAGATTTTAGGAGAAGCACTTAAAGGTATCAGGGAAAAAATTATTATCATCACAAAATCATTAAGCAGGAATAAGAAAGAATTTTTAAATGATTTTAATACAAGCTTAAAACAGCTTGACACTGATTATATAGATATATTTTTATTTCACAGCATATCAAAAGAGGATGAATTTGATTTGATAAAAAAAGAGGGCATAATAGATACTTTAATCAAGGAAAAGAAAAAAGGCAAAGTCAGATTCATAGGATTTTCATGCCATAATCCCAAAGTAATTAAGCATTTTTATGAGCTGAATGATGACTTTTCTACATTGATGATTCCACTTAATTTTATGACAGATGAATATGTGCGGAAACCTTTAGTCGGGAAATTTGATAAGTTCAATATAGGATTGCTTGCAATGAAACCTTTTGGAGGAGGCAGGCTTTCGGATATAGAGTTATGCTTCAAGTTTTTAAGAAAATATCCAAAGTTTATTCCTGTAGCTGGAATGCAAAATTTAAAAGAACTAGAAGAAAATATCAAATATATCAATCAGACCAGCCTGCCTGATAAAAACGATGAGAAAAAGATAAATAAAATTTCGATGGAGCTTGGAACCAAGTTTTGCAGGCAATGTGGTTATTGTATGCCTTGTCCAAAAGGTATTGAGATTACCGAAATTAATTTTGTAAAAGTCTATTACAAACAAATGCCAATGGATAAATTCCATAATATGGGGTTGGAAAAAAAGGTAAAAACAGCTAGGACCTGCAGTGAATGCAAAAAATGTTCAAAAAGATGCCCTTTTAATCTTGATGTTCCTTCTATTATAAAAGAGAATATTGAATTTTATGAGAGCATAGTCGGCTAAACTGCTATTTTTGCAAACAAGAATTTTTGAGTAAAGGGGTACCCATGCAATACCAGGAAAAATATAATTACGGCGGATGGAAAAATTGCATAAGACTAAGTAACGGTAAAATCGAACTGGTCGTAAAAAGCTTGTAAAATATTGAGGAAAAAATTTGCTCTTGGCGGAACTTAAAGGGATAATGTAAACGGTAGTTGATTGTCTAAGAGCAGATAAGAATTAAAAAAAATAAATATTAAATTAAAGACGAATAATAGGTTTTCGTATTAAATTATGTCAAGAATATGGCTTGAACTTTTTTTAGGTAAAATAGGAAATTATTTAATTGATTTCTTTGCAAAATATTATATCTGGGTAATTCCGTTTATTCTGGCTTATGGTATTTTTATGGGTCTTGCATCATATAACCTTAGAAGGATTGAAAAAAAGATAAATTATGAGATTATCAATCAGACAAAATATCTTTTAAGAAGGAATCCGAAATCTAATTTTATAAGTGTGGTTGAGAACATTGTGATTAACTGGGAAGATATGGTTAAATTTTATTCATTCTTCCCTTATGTTGCAAATGAATTTGATTTATGGGTCACGCATGCGACTCCTGTAAAAGTGCGGGAGCTGATAATGGGAGATGAAAACAGGATAAGACTTGTCCTTGAGCGCAGGAATATATTTTTTGAAGGAGACAGAGGAAGTATAAGGAAAAATTTATATCTTGACTATACAAACAAGATTTTCAGGCAGAAATGATATTTTAAGAAAATAATTTAAGAATCGGTTTTATTATCTGAGTCAAAACCCAGTAAACAAGATTTGAGCCCATTTCCAGACTCGAAGCTCTGTTGTAACCTTCAACAATCTGTATAGATTCTTTTTTAGTCAGGAGATCCGTTATAAAACCTGTCATGTCTGTTGTAATAAGCAAAACAATCGGAATTATTATTAATGCAGATATGAAGCTCCTGAAAATATCACCTCTTGATGGTCCGACCGCCCAAACAAGAATCAGCGGAATAATTACCAGACTGGCACCCGGAAGAACTTTATTGCCCGGTAAGATTGATGCTATATATACAGTCAGTGGAATCATTATTGTTGCAAGTCCCATAACTGAAGCGTTTCCGGCAACAAACATGGAATTAATCCCTATGTATATATCTCTTTTTGTAATTTTACTGTTAATGAATGTCCTTATATCATTGATTATCGGTATAAGACCTTTGTAGAGAAGTGTTACAGAACGAGGCATCAGAATTGTAATTACTGACATATACAGGCCTGATAAAAAAGCATATCCTAAACTGGGCCAGAGACTGGAGGCAAAGTTTCTGTATTTTGTTATCGAACCGATAATGAATCCGAGAATAAAACCTATAACCAGTGGCTCTCCTGCAGCACCTAATTTATATTGTATTTCCTCATAGAAAATATGGAGTCTTTTTATAAAAGGAATTCTGTTGAGAACAAAATTAACAATATTTGCAACCGGAGCCCAGACAATTGTTTGAGGCTGCGGATTAGAAATGCCCCTTATTCCATAGTAACTTTCAAGGTAAGGACTGTAAATATCCGCCAGCACAAAAGAAATTGTTGCTATGGAACATGAAAATAAAATTCCAATCCACATTATTCCTGTAACTTCGTATATAAAAATGCCGGAAAATAAAAAAAGCCATATATTCCATGTGTCAATATTAATTGTTCTTGTAAGTCTAAATAGCAGCATTAACACATTAAGACCAATAAGTATCAATGCTAATTGAACTGCAAACGGA